>NZ_BAAAUG010000123.1:51547-110612 GCF_039533825.1 Streptomyces rectiviolaceus | reverse complement strand
CGGCCGCCGAGCGCGCCGAGGCGACCTCCGCCCTGCGGTCCTCGCCGAGCTGCCCGAGGACGACAAGGGTGCTCAGCCCGTCGAGGAGTGCGAGGAGTTCACCGGCACGGCCCGCGGCGTCGTCCACCGCGAAGGCCTCCCGGGCAGCGCCCTGGGTGAGCAGGGCCTCCAGATCCGCCTGCCAGCCGCGGTCGAGGTCGTCCTGGGCCGCACGGAGCGGTGCGTTCGCACCGGCACGCGCCCACAGCTCGATCCACAGCATCCAGCGGGGGTCACGCGGCCCCTTCGGCAGGTACATCCGCAGGAACCGGTCGAGCTTGCGGGCGGGTGCCGACCGGCCCGCGAGCAGGGTGCGCCGCTCCTCGGTGAGCGCGGCCTCGCTCCAGCTCAGCGCCTCCAGGAGCAGGCGGTCCTTGCTGCCGAAGTAGTACAGGATGTGGCCGCCGCTGGTGCCGAGGCGCTCGGCCAGCGCGGACATGGTGAGCGCGGCGAGGCCGTTCTCGGCGATCGCCGTCATCGCCTCCTCCAGCATCCGGTCCCGCGCGACCTGCCCGTCCCGCCGTCGTGCCACGCCTGCTCCCGTTCCGGTCCCCGCGTCCTGCTCCACCCGCCGACCTTATCCCCGGTGTCCGCCGCTGATTTCCCGCAGGGTCTTGACGGCTCCCTGACCGGTGGCGCATTTTGAATGCCGTTCTAGGTAATAGAACGGCATTCAAAGTCTGAGTGCCGGAGAGTGAGGTGCTCGCATGGCACGACAGGCCCCGGATTCCGCCGGGACGACCGCGGGGACGACCGCAGGGACGACCGCGGGGACGACCGCGGGGACAGCGGCAGGGACGGTCACCGGCATCGGCACGGGCGTCACGAGCGACGAGGTGTTCCGGGTCGAGACGCACGGCATCGACCCGATCCCCGACGAGGACCGGCACGGCAGCGCCAAGGATCTGTTCTGGCTCTGGTTCGGCTCCAATCTCACCTTCACCTACGTCATCAACGGCGCCCTCGCCGTCAGCTTCGGCCTCAGCTTCTGGCAGGCCACCACCGTGGTCGTGATCGGCGGGCTCTCCTTCTTCGCCATCAGCGCGGCGGGCCTGAGCGGCATCCGCACCGGCACCGCGACTCTCGTCATCTCGCGCGCCGCCTTCGGTGTCCTCGGGAACTTCCCCGCCGGGCTGCTCAACTGGGTGGTCTCCATCGGCTACACCATCGTCAACACCGTGGTCGGCACGCTCGCCCTGGAAGCCCTCTTCACCGATCTCGGCTGGGCAGGCGGCGGGGACGCGGCACGCGCCTTGGCCCTGGCGGTGACCCTCGCGATGACCTTCGCCGTGGCCATGTGGGGGCACGCCACCGTGCAGCTCGCCGAGCGCTGGATGGCGTACGTGCTCGCGGCCGGCTTCGGGGTGCTGCTCGTCTTCGTGCTGCCCGACGCCGAGTTCGGTGCGGCGCCGGGCGGTGGGGCGGGCTTCTCCGGCTGGACGCTCGCGTTCGTGGTGATGCTCGCGGGGCCGTTCTCGTACCTGCCGATGCCCGCCGACTACACCCGCTACCTCCCCCGCGACACCTCGCTGCGCTCGATCACCGTCACCGGCGCGCTCGGCGGCCTCGTCTCGTCCGTGGCGCTCGGCGTCGCGGGGGTCGCGGCCGCCACGCAGGCCGACATGACGGACGCGGTCGCCGGGGTGGAGAAGCTGCTCCCGGGCTGGTTCCAGCCGGTGTTCCTGCTGCTCGTGCTCGGCGGTTCGGTCACCAACTCGATCCTGACGCTCTACTCCTCCAGCCTCAACCTCCAGGTGCTCGGCATCCCCTGGAACCGTGCGAAGGCCATCGTCATCAGCATCGTCGTGACGGCGCTCGGCTCGCTCGGTGCACTCTTCCTGACCGACTTCACCGAGTCGCTGCTGAGCTTCCTCTCGCTCCTGATCATCGTGTTCGCGCCGTGGGGCGGAGTGTTCCTCGCCGACATGCTGCTGCGGCGCTGCCGGTACGACACCGGGGCCCTGCACACGACCGGGCGCGAGGGTGCCTACTGGTACCGGGCCGGATTCCATCCCGCCGGGATGATGGCCCTCGTCACCGGAATGGCCTTCGCCGCGCTGACCTGCGACTCGGAGCTGTGGACAGGGCCACTGGTCGCACCGCTCGGCGGCGGTGACCTCACCTTGCTGGGCTCGGTCGTCGCCGCGTTCACGTACTGGGCGCTGGCCCGCCGCAGCGTTTCCTCACCCCTGCCGGTCTCGACATGAGACACCCCTCACGCACCTCTCACGCACCTCTCGTACGACACGAACCACCCGTACCGCCCCAGGAGTTCACCTCTCATGACCAGCACCACCCCCAGGCCCGCGGATCTCGTCCTGCGCAACGCCCGCATCCACACCGTCGACCCGGAACTCCCCTCGGCCGAGGCGCTCGCCGTCCTTGACGGGCGCATCGCATGGCTCGGACCCGACACGGAAGCGGACTCCTGGACCGGTGAGGGAACTCGGGTCGTCGACGGCCGCGGACGCCTGGTCCTGCCCGGCTTCATCGACGCGCACAACCACGTGCGCCTCGGCTCCGACGACGCCTGCGTGCAGCTCGCCGGGGCCCGCACCCTCGGCGAGATCCACGACCGCATCCGCGCCTGGCGCGCCGAGAATCCGGGCGCGGACTGGATCGAGGCCGAGGCGTTCGACTACTCCGCGATCCCCGGCGGCCGTATGCCGAACGCCGCCGACCTCGACCCCGTCACCGGCGACACCCCTGCCTTCGTCCTGAGCTACGACGTCCACACCGCCTGGCTCAACACGGCCGCCCTGCGCCGCCTCGGCGTCGACCGCGACCGTACGTCGCTGCCGTTCGGCCGCGCGGAGACCGACCCGGCGACGGGCGAACCCACCGGCTTCATCAAGGATTTCGCGGTCAAGGGTCTCTCCCGCGACGGGCACCGGGCGCTGCGCGAGCTCGGTCTGCCGTGGGCGTCGCCCGACCGGCAGTACGGACGCCTGGCCAAGAGCCTGGACGACGCGATCGGCTTCGGCATCACCACGGTCGTCGAACCGCAGAACTCCCTGGACGACCTGGAGCTGTTCACCCGAGCCCGCGCGGAAGGACGGCTGCGTTCGCGCGTCGTCGCCGCGCTCTTCCATCCGCGCGGCACGTCCGACGCGGACCTGGACGACTTCGCGGACGCCGCACGGCGGTTCGCCGACGACCGGCTGCGGGTCGGGCCGCTCAAGCTGTACATCGACGACGTCGTCGAGCCGCGCACGGCCGCGCTCCTGGAGCCCTACTCCGGGTGCGGGCGGCACCGGGGCGACACGTTCTACCCCGCGCACGAGTTCGCCGAGCTGCTCGCGAAGCTGGACGCCCGCGGCTTCCAGTGCTTCGTGCACGCCACCGGCGACCGGGGCATCCGCACGGTCCTGGACGCCGTCGAGCACGCCCGCGCACTCAACGGTCCGCGCGACGCCCGCCATCAGGTCGTCCACGTCGAGTGCCTTGACCCCGCCGACACCCCGCGCTTCGCCGAACTCGGCGTCGTCGCCTGCATGCAGCCGCGCCACTGCGCCCCCGAGATCGCGGGCCCCGGCAAGGACTGGGCCGAGAACATCGGCGCCGACCGGTGGCACAAGGCCTGGCCGATGCGGAGCCTGCACGAGGCGGGGGCGGTGCTCGCGCTCTCCAGCGACTGGAACGTCGCCGAGATGGACCCGATGGCCGGCATCTACACCGCACTCACGCGCCGCCCGCTCGACGGCGGCGAACCCTGGCAGCCCGGCGAGACGCTCGACGTGGAGACGGCCGTCCACGGCTACACGATGGGCTCCGCCCACGCCAACTTCCTTGAGGACGAGCGGGGTTCGCTGACCGTGGGCAAGCTCGCCGACTTCGTCGTACTGTCCCGGGACATTCTGCGCGTACGCCCTGAGGACATCCCGGGGACGAAGGCCGAAATCGTGGTGGTGGGCGGGGTGGTGACGGCGGACCAGCCGACGCCGGTGTACTAGCCGAGCCGCTCGACCGCCTTGAGGACATGACCGGCGCCGTCCTCCGCCTCCATCCGGCGGGAGACGGCACGGGCGGCTTCCTTGTACGTGGTCTCGCGCACCGCACGCCTGAGCCGCTCGGCCAGGCACTCCGCCGTGAGTTCCTTGAACGGGATGGGCGCAGTGGCCGCGCCGAGACCGGCGAGCCGCGAGGCCCAGAAGGGCTGATCCGCCATGACGGGCACGGGGATCGCGGGCACCCCGGCCCGCAGCCCTGCCGCCGTGGTTCCGGCGCCCGCGTGATGGACCACGGCGGCCATCCGCGGGAAGAGGAGCGCGTGCGGCACCTCGTCGACGGTGAGGATGTCGTCGCCGTGCGCCATCAGCCCCGCCCTCCCCTCCTGCAGAACTCCCCGCAGCCCGGCCCGCCGCAGGGCGGAGACGGCCAGCTCGCCCAGTCGCGCGCCCTCACCCGCGGCCATGCTGCCGAACCCGATGAAGACGGGCGGCGGCCCGGCCCGCAGAAAGTCCTCGAAGCGGGCGGGCAGCGGGATGTCCGGGTCGTGGTGCGGCCACCAGTTGCCCACCACGTCGAGGCCGTCGCGCCAGTCCGCGGGCCGGGGCACCACGGCGGTGCTGAATCCGTGCAGGACCGGCCACCCGGCTTCTTCCGTGCGCCGCCGGACGGCACCCGGGGTGGTCGGAGGCAGTGAGAGGCGATCCCGCAGGTCCGCGACCGCGTCGGCGTAGACACGGTCGGCCATCCGCAGGGAGAAGCGGCCGAGTGCGCGGTTGGCGGGACCGCCGAGCGACCTGCCGCCGGTCACCACCGGCGCGAACTCCTTTGTCGGGTGGGTGGGTTGCAGGTATACGCCAAGGGACGGTACGTCCATGGCCTCGGCCAGTTGCCGGCCCAGCGGCGCCGTGGTCGTCGAGAGCAGCAGCACGTCGGCGCCGGGTTCCGCGGCGTCGACGAGCCCTGCCCCCAACTCCCGTACGAACGCGGCGGCCGTGCGCATCAGCTGCCGTTTTCCCCCACCACCGCCCGCGCTCGTCTCCGCGGGCAGCGGGCGAAAGGTGAGCCCGGCGCCCCGCACGAGCGGCGCGAAGGACTCCTGCGTGGCGAGTGCGACGTCGTGGCCGGCTTCACGCAGCCGGGCGCCGAGACCGGTGTACGGAGCGACATCGCCGTACGATCCGGCGGCGGTCAGCAGAATCCTCATCGGCTCTCCACCTCGCTCCGGCCCTCTTCCGCGTTGGCCCGCACCGCCGCGTACAGGAACGCGGCGAGGCCGGGCCGCTGCTCCGAAGGCGGTACGACCAGGGCGAAGGCGCGGGGGTCTTCGGCGAAGTCGTCGGCGATGCGCAGGTGCATGGCGGGCGTGCAGGGCGTGAACCAGCGTGTGATGTGCTGCCGGTGCTCCTCGGCGAGGGCCATGGCCCGCTTCCCCTCGGCGGGTTCGCCCTCGTCGAACGCCTTGATGAGTTCGGCCCGCCAGTTTGCCGCCTCGCCCATGAGCCGGGCCCAGTCCTCCTTGGAATGGGCCGCGGCGCGGCTCATCGCCTCTCTGTGCCCCGCGCTGTTCTCCCACTTGAGCCCGGCCTCGGTGGCGTAGCTCAGGTCGAAGGTGATCTCGCCGAACACCTCGAACCGCTCCTGCGGACTGAGCCGCACGCCGGTCTGCTGCACCTCCATGGCCCGCTCGGCGACCTCCACCAGACGGCCCAGCTTGCCGATCTGTTCCACCAGCGCCTTGTGCCGCGCCCGCAGCTGATCGAGCACGTCGGCCTGCGGGTCCGCGAGGATCTCCGCGATCTCCTCCAGGGCGAAGCCCAGTTCGCGGTAGAAGAGGATCTGCTGCAGGCGGGCCAGATCGGCCTCGCCGTACAGGCGGTACCCGCCCGGGCTGCGCTCGCTCGGCACGAGCAGCCCGGACCGGTCGTAGTGATGCAGGGTACGGACGGTGATCCCCGCGAACCCGGAGACCTGCCCGACGGTGTAGCTCATGGACCTCGCCTTTCGTCGCGTACAGCGTGCAGCCTGACGCGACGTGAGGGTCAAGTCAGCCGTGCTCCACCTTCAGCGGTGCGAAGGCGATCCGGGTCACGGAGCCGTCGTCCGTCCACCGCACCTCGACGGTGTCCGCCGTCGCGCTCACCACGGTGGCGGTGTCGGCCGAGGACGCGCGTTCCGGCGCCGCGGTGAGCGTGGCCAGAGCCACGTACACCGCCGTGCCCTCCGCATCGGCCGTGAGACGTGGCACGCGGGCCCACCGGGTGAAGGCCGTGCCCTGGGGTGCGCGCGGTTCGTCCCGGCCGGTCCAGCCGTGCAAGGGATGGAGCGCGGAGAGCAAGGTCTCATCGGGGCCTGTCGCCCAGCCCGTGTGGGTGACGCGGGCGCCGTGCGGTGCGCCGACGACGCGGTGCACGCGCAGTTCGTGGCGGCCCTTGGCCACGGTGACGCTCTCCACGCGCAGCCCCGGCACCATGGGCGGGCCGCTCACGAAGGCCGGGGTGTGCCGGGACGCGGCCCAGCCCCAGCCCTCGCCCTGACCCGCGCCCAGCGGGTGGATGCGGCTGCGGGCACTGCGTACTCCGGCGACCTCCACGGCGATGTGGTTGTCGGCGGTGTTGCCGCGTGCCGTGGGGCCGGTTCTCGTGGAGTAGGCCTGGCGGGCGTAGAGCGGGTCCTCGTGGGCCGCCGACTCGGCCTCGTGCGGGCGCGCGTGGTCGCTGCCGTGGTTGTGCAGCCGTACGATCCCGTCGGCGCGGGTGCTCTGCACCAGCAGGCCGGGGGCGGGCAGCGCGAGGACCTGGTCGCGGCGCTCGCTGGGGGCGGGTTCCTCCGTCGCGGTCCACAGGGGATGGGTGGCCGGTGCCAGGAGACCGACGAACGCCTTCGATGCCCAGTACGGCGACGCGGGTCCCGAGTAGGGCTGGAGGGTCGCGTCGTGCGGTCCGTGCCAGCCGAGGCTGAGCAGGCCGTCGGAGCCGACGGAGCCGTGGTCGAGGAAGTAGCGCAGCGAGCCGCTGAGGAGCCTGCGCGAGGTGCCGGGGGTGAGGGGTGTGTGGCCGGTGAGCGCGCCGAGGGCCACGGACGCTCCCGCGGCGAAGCGGTAGGTCAGGGAGCGGCCGAAGTGGATCGGGGCACCATCGCCGCCGAACAGGAGCCCGAAGCTCTCCAGGTGCTCGTGCATGCGGGCGCCGTGCCGGGCCAACTGATCCTGGTCGCCGCCCAGTTGGGCGTCGAGCGTCGGGTACAGGTGCAGGGCCCAGCCGTTGTAGTGGTCGAAGGCGCGGCCGTCTCCGTCGGCGTACCAGCCCTGGCCTCGGTACCAGGTCTCCAGGAGTCCGAGCGCCCGCTCGCGCGCCCGAGCCGTCTCCGCGTCGCCGCGGCCCACCGACTCCAGGAATCCGGCCACGGTGTAGGGGAAGAGGTACCAGTTATTGGGCGCGGGGACATGGCGTATCGCGCCGCGCAGCCACTCTTCCGCCCGGTCCTGTACGTCGGTGTCGAGCCGGTCCCACAGCCAGGGGCGGGTCAGCCGCAGGCCGAGGGCGACGGACGCCGACTCGACCATCGGCTGGCCCTGGATGTTGTGGTCCAGGATCACCGGCCAGGACTCGGCGTCGTCGCGGCCCGGCGTGCGGGTACCGGCCGCGAGTCCTTCCGCGTACCGGTCGAGCCAGCCGTGCGGGTCCTTGCCATCGGCGCCCGCCACCCGGAACGCGGCGGCGAGCAGGGTGCGGGCGTATCCCTCCAGGCCGTCCGACCGTACGCCGGAGGCGGAGGGCCGCCCCGGCAGGTCGAGCAGGGCTCCGCGCGGCGTCGCCCACTGCCAGGCGGCACCCAGGAGACCGTCGGCCGCGGCCTCCCAGTGCTCGCGCGTGTAGCCGGTGTGAGGGCTCAACTCCCGGTTTTCTTCGGGCAGTCCGGGCAGTCCGGGGATGCTCATGCGAGGTAGGCCAGCCTTTCGCGTCGTACGGCATGGGCGAAACCGTCGCCCGCGGCCCAGCGGCCGAGCTCGGCGACGGCGAGATCGGCGAGGCGCCCCCACTCGTTGCCCTGCGAACCGGCCAGATGGGGGGTGATGATGACGTTGTCGCACTCCCACAACGGGTGGTCGGGGGGCAGGACTTCGGGGTCGGTGACGTCGAGGACGGCACGGACGCGCCCGGCAAGCGCGGCTTCGGTGAGGGCGTCCTGGTCGAGCACCGCGCCGCGGGCCGTGTTGATGAGCACCGCCTCGTGGCGCATGGCGGCGATCAGTTCACGGCCGACAAGGCCGCGGGTGGCGGGCAGCAGCGGCGTGTGGACGCTGACGACATCGCTGCTCGCGAACAACTCCCCGATCCCGACCGGCCGTACGCCCAGCTCGCGTGCCTCCTCGTCGGAGACGTACGGGTCGTGCAGCAGGACCTGGAGGTCGTAGGGGCGAAGGAGTTCGATGACACGGCGGCCGATCATCGAGGCGGAGACGATGCCGACTGTACGGCCGTAGTTGCCCACGCCGTGCGAGAGGCCGAGCCAGTCGTCGCGGCGCCGGGTGGCCTTGAACTCCCGTGCCCGCTCCATGACGTGCTTGCCGGTGAGCAGGATCATGGCGACGGTGTACTCCGCGACGGGCAGCGCGTTGGCCGCGGCGGCCGACGACACCTCGATGCCGCGCGCCCAGCACTCCTGGGTGATGTGGCCGCGTACCGACCCCGCGGTGTGGACGACGGCCCGCAGCCGGGGCGCCGCCGCGAGCACGGCGGCGTCGAGGGGCGGGCAGCCCCAGCCGGTGACCAGGACCTCCACGTCCCGGAGCACGGAGCGTGCCCGCTCCGTGGTGAAGTCGTCCAGGACAGTGTCCGGCACGAGATCGCAGACCCGGCCGAGTGCGGCCAGGGCGTCGGGGCCGAGCACGGCCGTCGCCGCGTCCGGGGCCATGGCGAGCGCGGTACGCGGACGGTGGCTGCCGTTCTTCAACAGTTTCCCTTTCACATGGCTCACTTGACCGTGTTCACATGCCTCACTTGACCGAGCCCGCGGTCAGACCCGACTTCCAGAAGCGCTGCAGCAGAATGAAGGCAAGGATCAGCGGCAGCACCGCGAGGAGCGAACCGATGATGACCACGGGGTAGTACTCGGGTGAGACGGTGGCCGAACTGTTCCAGGTGTAGAGGCCGAGGCTGACCGGGTACAGCTTCTCGTCCGAGAGCATCACCATCGGCAGGAAGAAGTTGTTCCAGATGGCGGTGAGCTGGAAGAGGAAGACCGTCACCAGGCCGGGGCCCAGCATCCGCAGGGAGACGCGCACATAGGTGGTGAGCTCCCCCGCGCCGTCCACCCGGGCCGCTTCGAGCACCTCGTCGGGCACGTACCCCTGACTGAAGATCCGCCCCAGATATACGCCGAACGGGTTGAACAGGACCGGGATGAACACCGCCCAGAAGGTGTCGACGACGCCCGTGGCCGATGCCATCAGATACAGCGGAAGCGCGAGCACCGTCTGCGGCACCATCACCGCCGCGAGCACCAGGCCGAAGACCTTCTCCTTGTGCCGGAAGCGGTACTTGTCGAAGGCGTAGCCGCAGGCGACGCTCACCAGTGCGCTGATCGCGGCGCCCAGGACGGCGTAGAGCAGGCTGTTGGTGTACCAGCGGCCGTAGAGGCCGCCGTCCATCGCGAACAGGTCACGCAGGTTCTGCAGGAAGGAGAAGTCGGACAGCGAGAAGAAGTTGCTGCTGAACAGCGCGTCCCGGCTCTTGGAGGCGGCGAGCACCAGCCACAGGACGGGCAGCAGGGTGTAGAGCACCGCGATCCCGACCACGGTGTTCACGACGGTGCGGCCCAGGAGGCGGGGGCGGTGCGCGGTGACGGTGTCGGCGCTCATCGTGCGGCCTCCTTCTGGGAGCGGTTGGTCCAGCGCGTGACGCCGTAGGAGAGGGCGACCGTGCACAGGAGCAGGATCACCGAAGCGGCGGCGGCCAGGCCGTAGTTGTTGCGGGTGAAGGCCGCGTCGTAGATGTACATGCTGGGCGAGAAGCGCGAGTTGATCATCGGGGACGACTGGCTGAGCAGCACGGGTTCGGTGAACAGCTGCATCGCCCAGATCAGGGTGAACATGGCGACCATGACGATCGAGGAGCGCACCAGGGGCGCCTTGACCTGGAGTGCGGTGCGTACGGGTCCCGCGCCGTCGACCACGGCGGCCTCGATCACTTCTCGGGGCACGGCCTGCAGGGCGGCGTAGAAGATCACCATGTTGTAGCCGAGGTTGCTCCACAGGGCGATGTTCACGATCGACGGGAGCACGGTGTTCACGCCGAGAAAGTCGATGTGGATGTCGCCCTTGGAGAGCACGTCGACGACCGGGCTGAGCCCCGGCGTGTAGAGGTAGAGCCAGATGAGGGCAGCGATGATGCCCGGCACCGCGTGCGGCAGGAAGAGTCCCAACTGGGCCCAGGCGCGCAGCCGTACGACGCCCGAGTCGAGCAGCAGGGCCAGGGCGAGAGCCCCGATCACCATCAGCGGGATGTAGATCAGGCAGTAGAGGGCGACCGTGCCGAGGCTGCCGAGGAACGTCGGGTCGGTGAGGACGGCCGTGTAGCTGCGCAGGCCGACGAAGACCGTCTCCTCCGGGCCGAAGCCGAGGCCGGGCTGGTCGTCGCTGAAGAAGCTCAGCCAGACGGCGGTGCCGACGGGTATCAGGAAGACCGTCACCAACAGGATCAGGAAGGGGGTCATCAGGACGCCGCACGCCATGTGTTCACGGCGCCGCGCACGCGTGCGGGCGCGGCGGGCGGGGACGGGCGCGTCGTCGGTGCGGGTGGCGCGGGCCGGGGGCGCGGTCGTGGTCATGGGGGTCACCTGCCTTTCTGCTGGTGCTCGTCGGCGTTCGGGGGTTTCTGCCGCGCGGGGGCGCTCGGGCCGGTCATGTGCTGTGTTCGGAGGTGGAGAGGCCAAGGGCCCTGAGGTCCGGCATGGTTCCGTCGTGCGCGGCGCGCACGGCGTCGAGCAGCGAGCCCTTGCCGCCGCCTGCGCGGGCGAAGCCGTCCTGCATGACCTTCTGGGTGGCGGTCATCCGCGGGCCCCAGACCCAGCCGTCGCGGATCGCCTCGGCCTGTTCCTCGAAGAGGCGGTAGATGTCCTGGCCCGAGTAGTAGGTGCGGTCGAAGGCCTTGCGGCCCACGGGGACCAGGTCCGGGACGGCCGGGTACTGACTGCTGGTGCCGCTGGAGAGGCGGGCGCGCAAGGCGTCGGGGTGCGATACCTGCCACTCGATGAACTCCATGGCCGCTTCGGGGCGCCGGCTGTCCTTGGTGACGGCGAAGGTGGAGCCGCCGTGGGTGCCGACGACGGGGTTGTCGGGGTCCCACTGCGGGAGCGGGGCGATGGCCCACTGGCCCTTCTGGCCCGGCCTCGCGTTCATCTGCGCGCCCGCGTCCCAGGCGCCGCTGAGCCGGGCCAGGACCAAACCCTCGCCGAGCTGGGAGTCGTAGTGCCTGCTCTCGGATGCGTTGACGAAGAGCAGGTCCTCGTCGATGAGCCGCTGCCAGTACGCGGCGACCTCGCGGGTCGGGCGGTCCGTGAGCGAGACGTTCCAGGCGCCGTCGCGGGTGTCGAACCACTGGGCGCCCGCCTGCCACGCCCATGCGGCGAACTGGGTGCCGCCGTCCGTGGGGAAGAGCGCGATACGCCGGTCGCGCGCCTTGTCCCGGACGGTGCGGGCGGCCTCGGTGAACTCGTCCCAGGTGCGCGGGACTTCGATGCCGTACTCGTCGAACAGGTCGGCGCGGTAGTGCAGGACCATCGGCTCGACGTCGAGCGGGACGGTGAAGACCCGCTTCTCGAAGGTGGTGAGGCCAAGAGCCTGCGGCAGCAGCTTGGCGCGCAGCCGGTCGCTGACGAGTGAGGTGATGTCACGGGCGACGCCGTCAATGGCGAAGCCCGGGACCTGGGGGTATTCGATCGTGGCGACGTCCGGGGCGTTCCCGGCCCGGGCGGCGTTGCTGAGCTTGGCGTATCCGCCCATGGCGCCGGACGGGATCTGCTGGAACTCGACCTGGATGCGGTCGTGGGTCTTGTTGAACGCGTCGACCACTTCCTGGCTTCCGCGCAGTGCGGACCAGAAGGTGATGCGCGTGGTGCCGCTCTTGCTGCTCGACGTGCCGCCCGTGCTGCCCGAACAGGCGCTGAGCGCACCTGCGACGGGAACTGCGGCTGTCACGGCGAGCAGGGACCGGCGGCTCGGTCGTCGACCAGGCATGGGTGCCTCCCGCGGCTCTTGTTCGGGACACCGGAATCCTGATCGCGTGAACGGTGCCGGTCAATAGACCGATCAAAAGAAACTGAAGCGGTCAAACGATCCCGACGTGTGTCGCGGATCCGCGGACCTTGAGCTCCGGCAGAAGTTCCACGCGCTGCGTCGTCCCCGCACCCGGCCCCGCCAACTCGTCGAGCCTGCGCAGCAGAAGCCCGGCCGCCGTCCGCCCCACCTCGTGCTTCGGCGGGGACACGGCGGTCAGCGGAGTGCTGCCGAGCGCGGCCACCACGTCGTCGTACGCCACCACCGAGCAGTCCTGCGGCACCCGCACCCCACGGTCCATGAGCTGTTGCACGAGCATCAGCGCGTCGACGTCGCCGTGCAGCACGGCGCCCGTCGCCCCGCGTTCGCGCAGCCGCGCCGCGAGGTCAAGTGGTTCGCGCACCCGTCCGGGACCGGCGCCTTCCGCGCTGAGCATCACGCTCCAGTCCTCGATCTCGGGCCTGGACGCGGCGATCTCGGCGAAGGCCGCACGCAGCGCGCGGGCCGTCGGACTGTCGTCGCGCGCGGCCAGGACGATCCGTCGGTGGCCGAACCTCACGAGGTGATCGACGGCGAGATGGATGCCGTACCAGTGGTCGGTGCAGACCGAGTCCATCGCGTGCAGCGCGCTGCCCGCACGCGGCCGCCGCTCCATCAGGACCGTGGGCACGCCCGACGCGGCGAGCCAGGCGTAGTCCGCCTCCTCCTCGGCCGCGGTGCGCCAGCGCGGAGCGATGAGGAGCCCTCGCACGTCCTCGGCCAACACCCGCTCCACCAGCGGCCGTTCGGCGCCCTCCGCCTGCGGCGCGATGTGCAGCGCGACCCGCATCCCTGCCTCGTTCAGGACGCCCCGGGCCCCGTGCATCGTCTCGTACAGATAGGTGTGCCGCTCCGGCACCATCAGCGCCACCGCGCCACCCGTCGCCATCGGTTCAGCAGGCGCGGGGCTCCGCTCCACGGGCCCGACCGACCGCGCCACCCCGTGCCCTCGCCGCAACCTGCCCTCGCGCGCGAGGTCCTCGACATCCCGGCGCACGGTGATCACCGAGACCTCGAGATCGTCGGCGAGATCGCTCAGCCGCGCCTCACCACGCGACTCCACGACCGCGAGTATCCGCTGCCGTCTGACGTCCCTCGGCTCCCGCATGCTGCCGACCCCCTCGCCACGTACCCGTCGGGTGTTCGTTTGAGCGTTTCCGCTGGAGGATATCGATCATTTCCCCGCCTGTGTCCAGGTCGGCGATGTTCGTCACTGGCGGCTGAGCGAGCGGGTGATGCCCGCCGCGACCGTGGTGACGAGCACCCAGCCCGTGGCGACCAGCAGATACGAGAGCCACTGGTACCAGCCGTCCGGCGCGAAGGCGGACTCCTGCCCGAAGCCGATGATCGGGAGGAGCAGGTCAAGGGTGTAGAAGGCAGGGTTGAAGTCGGGCGCCTCGTCGGACTTCAGCGGGCGCGGGTGGTGGAGGGCGAAGGCGAGCGCCCCGGTGAGCAGCAGGACAAAGAGCCATCCGGCGGCGCGCATCGGACGGAAGCCGTAGCCGACCGTCACGTCCTGGAGGTGGCCCCAGATCCTGGCGTACGGCGGCAGGGTGCGCCGGTGGCGGCGGAGCTTGGCCAGCTGCACGGTGCGGGCGGCGGCCTCGTCGCCCACCGTGCGGTACGCGGCGGCCAACTGCTCGTAGCTGTGCGGTAGATAGCCACCCATATCGCGTTCGAGCAGCGGAAGCCGCTGCTCCGCGGGCAGGTGCGGGGCGAGCCTCTGGTAAGTCAGGCCGTCGAGCTTGACCTGACCCGGCCACACCTCGGGAGGGACGTGCAGCAGGTCAAGCTGGGAGCGGCGCAGATTCACGGTGCCCTGGATCGGAGCGGCTTCCCGCAGCCACAGCTCGCCGACGACGCAGCTGCTGGCGCGCAGCGCCGACCCGCCGGGGTGGGAGAGGCGGGCGTAGGCGAAATTGACGTGCCGCGGGATTCTGGCGCCGCTCAGGTTGAGCGTGCCGTGGACGCGCAGCCCCTTGGCCCGCAGATCGGTGCCGACGGACAGATTCTCGGCGTGCAGCGCCACGTCACCGGGAGCGCTCAGCACGGCGTCGTCGAGGTTGACCTGGCCTCCGACCGTGGCACCGTTCAGCCGGACCTGGCCGTGGGCCACCAGGCCGACGGCCCATACGTCGGTGCCGATCACCGCGTGGTTCAGCTGGAGCACCGCTTCCGCCGCCGCTTCGGGGTCCGGCGCGTCCGGTGCGTCCGGCGCGGGTTGCCCGTCTGGTGCGGGCGGGGTGCCGAGCTCCGCCCCGTTGACGAAGAAGGCACCGGTGATCTGCGCGCCGGCGAGCCGCACGGGGCCCGTTATCCGGCAGCAGGTGATCCGCAGGACCAGCTCGATTCGGAGGGTTCCCGCCGTGAGGCCCGGCAGGACCGAGTCGCTCAGGACCAGGGCGCGGAGCTGGGCACCGTACAGGTTCGGCGTCTCCTCGAAGTGGCAGGACCGCAGTCGCAGGGGGTGCTCGACCGTCCCGTACATGAGGTCGAGCCGCCCGGTGATCCGCGCGCCCGTCAGCTTCACGCCCGCTATCTCGCCGTCCCGCGTCGGGCCGTTGAGCAGCAGCGCCCGCAGCACATCGGCACGCACCGTCCGCTCGGGCCCCCAGGACCCACCGGCCCGCGGGTCGTCGTCGGGGCTCTCGCGGAAGTCGACGCCCTCGCCGACCGCGAACGCCTGCCAGACGCGGCGCTCCGCGGGTGTCAGGTCGGTGATCTCCATCGCCGGGATGCTGTCGCGGGCGCGTCCTGGCTGTCAACCACGGGATGCGGACTGTCGACACGGACCCAATTCGAAATGGGATCCATTTTCATATAGCCTCGGCGTCGCACCGCCGAGAAAGGACCGAAACCATGGCCGTACCCAAGCGGAAAATGTCCCGCAGCAACACCCGCCACCGCCGCGCCCAGTGGAAGGCCAGCACCCCGCAGCTCGTGCCGGTCACCGTCGACGGCTCCGCCTACCTGGTGCCCCAGCGACTGGCCAAGGCGTACGAGCGCGGCCTGCTGCGCCCCGAGGGCTGACGGGCATGGCCGGGCGACTGCCGGTGACCGTCCTGTCCGGCTTCCTCGGTGCGGGCAAGACGACGCTGCTCAACCATGTCCTGGGCAACCGCGAAGGCCTGCGCGTCGCGGTGATCGTCAACGACATGAGCGAGATCAACATCGACGCCGCCCTCGTGCGCGGCGGCGAGGCGGCCCTCTCGCGCACCGAGGAACGCCTCGTGGAGATGACCAACGGGTGCATCTGCTGCACCCTGCGCGACGATCTCCTGGAGGAGGTCGGCCGTCTCGCGCGAGCGGGCCGGTTCGACCATCTCCTCATCGAGTCGAGCGGCATCTCCGAGCCGATGCCGGTCGCGGCCACCTTCCAGTTCCCGCGCGACGACGGCGCCACGCTCGACGATCTGGCCCGGCTCGACACCATGGTGACGGTGGTCGACGCCGCGAACTTCCTGCCGGAACTGACGGGCGGCGACGGTCTGGCCGAGCGTGGCCTCGATCAGTACGAGCAGGACGAGCGCACCGTCAGCGATCTGCTGATGGACCAGATCGAGTTCGCCGACGTCATCGTCCTGAACAAGCTCGACCTCGTGGACGCGGAGAGCGCCGAGCGGCTCACCGCCACCCTCTCCCGCCTCAATCCGCTCGCCCGCGTCGTGACCACGACCCACGGCCGCGTCGACCCCCGACAGGTCATCGGTACCGGCCTGTTCGACCTGGAGCGGGCGCAGCAGGCCCCGGGGTGGGTGCGGGAGCTGAACGGTGACCATGTGCCGGAGACCGAGGAGTACGGGATCTCCAGCACCGTGTTCCGGTCCGAACTGCCCTTCCATCCGGGCCGGTTGTGGAACTTCGTCACGAAGGGCCTGGACAGCGGGACCTTCGGGGACGTGCTGCGGTCCAAGGGCTTCTTCTGGCTCGCCAGCCGCCCGAACGTGACCGGATTGTGGTCACAGGCGGGGTCCGTGGCGCGCTTCGAACCGTCCGCCGCCCGTGACTCGGGGGACCACCTGGGGCAGGAACTGGTCTTCATCGGGACCGAGTTGCGCGCCGACGCGCTGCGGGCCGCGCTCACCGGGTGTCTCATGGCCGAGGGCGAGAGTCTTCCGGCGGACGACCCGTTCCCCGAATGGGACACGTACGGCATCGACGACGCCTGTGAGCACGAGCCCCTCGCCGTCTCACCGCAGTAGGCGCAGCAGCTGCGCGCAGGCCTCCCCCTCGTCCGTGTGCCGGGCGAGGGGGTGGTGTGTCCCGCGTTCGTACGTTCCGGTCTCCCACGCCTCGCCGTCCTCGGTTCTCCGCAGGTAGACGAAGTCGGGGGGCGTGGGGGCCGGTTCGTGGACGCCCTCGATCCAGTAGTAGCCGTCGGCGACACCGGCTTCGCGCAGGGCTGCGGGCAGTCCACGGACGTCCATCGGCGCGCTAGTCGTTCGCAGGCTCGAGGTAGCCGTGCTCGAGCAGCCACTTCACGTTCAGGCGCTGGCCCTCACCCGGGTCAAGGAACACCGGGTCGAGCTTGATCTGCTGGCCGCCACCGGGCTGCGCGAACCAGGGGGCGATGCCGCCCTGCCAGACGGTGAACGACTTGCTCACCTCGTAGACGCGGTAGTCGCAGGCGACCGCCGCGTCACGGGTGTTGAGGTTCTGTGGAGGCAGCGCGCGCTCGGCGTACGAGTCGCCCGCGGGGGCCAGGTAGGAGCCGTACTCCGATCCGAAGCGGTCGAGGAGATCACCCTCATCCAGCTCCTCGGGGTGCTTGTCGATCTGGCCGTTGACGGTCTCGAAGCCGTCGTTCGGCGGGTACTTCCAGCCGCCCGAATCGGCGGGGCCCTCCCAGTACTTCTTCAGGAAGGACGACGGCGCGAGGCCGCCCGTGCGCTTCCATCCCTTGAGCAGCGGGCCGACCGGCTCCTGCCACTTCCTGGGGAGCCACTTCGGGCCGAGGCGGGCATCCTTGTGGTACTCCCCGGTGCAGGGCTCGTGCGGTGCCGAGGACGATGACGAACCGCCCGACGACGCTGTCGGCTTCTGGTCCGCCACCGCGGTGGCGGTGGGCGCGGCCGCCATTGCGGTGGCCACGCCAAGCGCGGCCAGAACAGTACGGATCCGGATCACAGAACTGCGGTCCACTCGGCGACTCCTCGCGTATCCACGGGAAACGAAATCAGCTCGCACACCGTATCCGAGCAGTGGCTCTCAGTGGTCAACTTCCGTCGCGCCGAGCCAGAACCGGCCATCGCGCCCCAGTGGGGGCCAGGGCCCTTTCTAGGCCGGCCTGTTCAGGTTTCCCTCGCAGTCCTCGGGCGTGTCCAGGGCGGCGGGCATGTCGTCCAGGACGGTGAAGCTGCGGTCGAGCCGAGTGATGCGCAGCACCCGCCAGACGCGCGGACTGCAGCGCACCAGTCGCAGGGAGCACTGCCTCGCGGCGGCCAGGCCTTTGACGCGCACCAGCAGCCGCAGGCCACCGGCGTCCAGGAACGTGACCTGCCGCAGGTCCACCACCACGTCAGCGCCTGGCCGGTCCAGTAACTCCGCTAGGCGCGGCGCGAGTTCCTGATCTGCCCAGGCGTCCAGTTCGCCGCGGAACGTCAGAATGACCGATCCGTCCACCACACGGTGGTGCAGCCCAAAGCCCGGGTCGGGCGTGCCCATGGTCCACCCCCCAATTCACTACACCCCGCATACGAAGAGTTACGACAACGCGAGCGGCGCGGCCCTGAAGCCGGCGCCCGACGCCGCCGGGGTCTGGGGCGGCACCGCGAATGGCATCTACATCTTGCCCGCTCAGGGCCAGTTCATACCTCCGAGTGACAGCTCCGGCCACCATGCGGCGCGTATTCATGGCAAGTTGACCTTAGTTACTCTCCGTATTTCATGCGCGGTGTGCGCCGCTCCGCCCGCCGCCGGGCTCACCGTTCCCCCCGAGGCAGATGTCCGGATCGCGTCGTTGTGGCCGCAGAACGCGTGTGGGACGTTGGCTGATCGGCGGGGTTTCCGATCGAGCTCGGCGAGCAGGCGGGCGCGGCGAGGGGAAAGACCGGATGAGGCGTTGCAGGCAGACCGCGGCGGCCTTGGTCGCCCTGGTCCTGGCCGGCGCTGCCGGGTGCGGAGGGTCGGACAGCGGTGGGGGCGGGGACCGGCTGACCATCGCTGTCCGGGATGACCTTCCGGGCATCGGGCTGCGGGGGCCCGACGGCGTGTACCGAGGTCTGGACATCGACGTCGCGACTTATGTCGCCGAGCAGTTGGGCGTACCGAAGGACCGGATCACCTGGAAGGCGACCGTTCCGGCCGAGCGCGAGAATCTGCTGGTACGCGGCGATGTGGACCTGGTGGTCGCGAGCTACTCGATCACCGAACAGCGCAAGCGGAAGGTCTCCTTCGCCGGGCCGTACTTCCTCGCCCACCAGGATCTGCTGGTCCGCGCCGGCGACACATCCGTCAAGGGACCCAAGGACCTGAACTCCAGAAAGCTCTGCTCGGTCACCGGGTCCACGTCCGCGCAGAACGTGAAGGACAAGCTCGCTCCCGAGGCCGACCTCCAGGAGTTCAGTTCACCCACGGAATGCCTGACCGGCCTGGAGAACAAGGTCGTCGACGCGCTGACCAACGACGACGCGATCCTGGCCGGATTCGCCGCGCAACGCGCGCACCGCGGCAAGTTCAAGCTCGTCGGCCTGGAGCTCAGCGACGAGCGCTACGGCATCGGCGTGGCCAAGTCCGACACCAAACTTCGGGACAAGGTCAACAAGGCACTGCGGAAGATGGTCTCCGACAAGTCCTGGGACCGAGCGGTGCGCAAGCACTTCGGTCCGGCGCACTTCGACCACGAACACGCACCGAAGATCACCGAGACCGGCTGAGGGACCCATGGCCGGCCACCTCCCGCCCGGGGCACCGCCCGCCACCCTCCCGTCCGCCACCTTCCCGTCCGCCACCTTCCCGTCCGCCACTCCGGTGCCCGATACCGCCGCGCTGCTGCCCGACTTCCTCGACGCGCAGCGCTACGACCTGTTCGGCGCGTTCTGGGTGACCGTCCAACTGGCGCTGTACGCAGCGGCCGGCGCACTGACCTGGGGCACGCTCCTCGCCGGTCTGCGCGTCAGTCCGGTGCCGCTGCTGCGGGCCTTCGCCGCCCTGTACGTCCACGTCGTACGCAACACTCCCCTGACCGTCATCATCGTCGCCACCTCGCTCGCCCTGCACCAGACCATGGGCGCGACGCTCGGCGGCGGCACGGCGAAGGAGACCGGGTTCCGCCTCGCGGTCCTCGGCCTTGCCGCCTACACCGCCACCTTCGTCTGCGAATCACTGCGCTCCGGCATCAACAGCGTGCCGGTCGGCGAGGCCGAGGCCGCCCGCTCGCTGGGCCTGACCTTCCCCCAGGTGCTGCGCCACGTCGTGCTTCCCCAGGCCTTCCGTGCCGTGGTGAACCCGCTGGCCACCGTGCTGATGTCACTGACCAAGAACACGACGACGGCCGCCGCCATCGGGGTCGGCGAGGCCGCCCTGCTGATGAAGGAAATGTTGGAGAACGAAAGCCACGCCGTCTTCGCCGTCTTCGCGGTCTTCGCCTTCGGATTCGTCTGCATCACCCTGCCCACCGGGCTCCTGCTCGGCTGGATCAGCACCAGGGTGGCGGTCCGGCGATGAAGGCACTCTCCGTCCTGTACGACTCCCCCGGCCCTCGTGCCAGACGCCGCAATCTTCTGTACTCCCTGCTCTTCCTCCTGATGGTCGCCGCCGCGGCCTGGTGGACGCTGAAGCAGCTCGCCGACAAGAACCAACTGGCCGCCGAGAAGTGGACCCCCTTCGTCGAAGACCCCCGGGTGTGGACCGAGTTCCTGCTGCCGGGCCTGCTCCACACCGTCCAGGCCGCCGCCGTCGCGCTGGTGCTTGCCCTGCCCCTGGGCGCCCTGCTCGGCATCGCGCGGCTCTCCGACCACGCGTTGCTCCGCCGCTCCGTCGGCACGCTGATCGACTGCTGCCGCGCCGTCCCCGTGCTGATGCTGATGCTCCTGGCGAACGAGGTGTACGCACGGTTCAGCGACGTCACCCCCGAAGCGCGCCCGCTGTACGCGGTCGTGACCGGCCTCGTCGTCTTCAACGCGGCCGTGCTCGCCGAGATCGTGCGGGCCGGGATCCTTGCCCTGCCCCGTGGTCAAAGCGACGCCGCGCGCGCCATCGGCATGCGCAAGGGACAGCTCATGGCGTCCATACTGCTGCCCCAGGCGGTCACCGCGATGCTGCCCGCCCTCACCACCCAGCTCGTGGTGATCGTCAAGGACACCGCGCTCGGCGGCGAGATGCTGGCGTTCGACGAACTGCTCCACCAGGTCCGCCTGATCTCCGCGAACTACGGCGCCAACACCATTGCCTCCTTCACCGTCGTCGCCCTGCTCTTCATCGCACTGAACCTGCTGCTCACCGCCCTCGCCTCCCGCACCGAGTCCTGGGTCAGGCGGAGCAGGAGGACCACGGGAACAGCGGTCACCGCCAGTCCTACGGGGCGCGCCCCACTCGCCTGAGCGGAGCGGTCCGGCGTTGCACGGAACGCAACCCTGGTTGTGCCTCTTGTCCTCGGAGGTTTCCGGGTACCACTGTGTCTGCCACATGCGTCACTACCGACGCATGAGTTGGCGGGTGAGTTGCGGACATGGAGGCCGACATGACCGGTGAGAACAACGGGCAGCGCATGGCAGGCGACTGGGGGCGCCGGGGATTCATCGGAGCACTTGCCGCCACCGCCGCCACCGCTGTCGCCGCGTCCGCGCCCGCCGCATCCGCCGCGCCCCCTGGAAGACCCCCGAACCGCGCCCGCCCGCTCTTCCTCGGCACCTACACCACCAAGCCCGGCGGCGGCACCGGCCTCGGTCTGGCGACGTACGACGAAGCGACGGGGCAGATCACCGGCACCGGCACGCTGACCGGCGTACCCGATCCCTCCTACCTCTGCGTCCACCCGTCGGGCAGGACTCTCTACGCCGTCAACGAGCAGGAGCAGGGCGGCGTGACCGCGGTCGGGCTCTCCCCCGCGGGCCCTGAAGTCCTTGGCGCGCGCGGCACCGGCGGCGCGGGGCCCTGCCATCTGTCCGTGCACCCGAGCGGGCGCTGGCTGCTCAGCGCCAACTATCTCTCCGGGAGCGTGGCCGTCCACCCGGTCCAACGCTCAGGCGCGCTTGGCGAGTTGAGCGATCTGGTCACCCACTCCAGTCCGCCGCCCGGCCCGGGCCAGGACGGCCCGCACGCCCACCAGATCGTGACCAGCCCGGACGGCGGTCATCTCCTCGCCGTCGACCTGGGCAACGACACCGTCTACAGCTACCGCCTCGACGCGAAGAGGGGGAAGCTCACCCAGGTCTCGTACGCCACCCTGCGACCGGGCTCGGGGCCACGCCACCTCACCTTCCACCCCTCCGGACGCTTCGCCTATCTGGCCAACGAGGTCGACAACACGGTGGTCGTCTGCGCGTACGACCCCGCGAGCGGGCGGCTGACTCCCGGTGCGCCGCAGTCCACCGGCACGGGCGAAGGCACCAGCTATCCGGCGCAGTTGCTCGTCACGCGCGAGGGCACCTTCGCCTTCCTCGCCAACCGCGGGCACAACAGCCTCACGCGGTACGCAGTCGAAGCGGGCGGCGCCCGGCTGCGACTGCTCGACACGGTCCCCGTCGGCGGGGACTTCCCCCGGCACATCGCCTTCTCGCCCTCGCAGCGACTGCTGTTCGCGGCGAACCAGAAGTCGAGCTCGGTGAGCGTCTTCCAGGTCGGGAAAGGCGGCCGACTGCGCCTGGCGAGCGAGCCGTTCGCCGCCCCGGTGGCCGTGTGCGCGCTACCGCTCTAGGGCGCGTACAGCTGGGAGGCCGAGGGTGTGCGCGCCCGTTGCCGATCAGGGGTGGTGTAGGCGAAGTTCAGCACGGTGCGACGGACGCCCGGCCTGCGCAGCGCGGTGACCCGGTGGGCCGTCGTGTCGGCCCGCAGGAGGTAGCCGTCACCACGCTGATGGTGCGCCTGATCGGCGGTGGTGTGCAGGGCGTCGAGGGCGTCCGCGCGCGGGGTGTAGTGCAGCAGACCGCCGTCGGCCGGGTCGGCGGGGGCTTCGGCGAAGAGCACCAGGGCCAGGGGGTAGTCGTCGGTGTGGGCGCCATGGGTGTCGCCGGGCCGGTGCAGGATGTTCAGGACGTGCCGCTCCAGGGGGTCCGTGACCTCGACCGCGGGCAGGGCCGCGACCTTGCCGAGCCAGGCCAGGAGTTCGCTGTCGCGGTACAGGCGTGGGATCAGGGTGGATTCCCGGTCGATGGTGTGGCCGCCGAGGGTGGTCATGTGGCGGGGCGAGTCGCCCGTCGACGCCATGGCGAAGTCCCTGCGCACGGCCAGTTTCTCCAACCCCTCGACCTCACGCGTCAGTTCCTCGAGCAGGGGCGGCGGGATGAGCGACGGCAGTCGCAGATAGCCCTCGGCGGCGAAGTGATCGCTCAGCCTCGGGGTGTGGCCGGGTAAGGAAAGCACCGTGCGGACCTACCCCCGCCCGCAACGGAACAACCGCCGCGCCGTACGCCGGGGAGTGAAAGGAGGTGCGTGCTGGACGGACTTCCTCACCACCGGGACGCTGAACAGACTGTGACGCTGAGCAGACCTGACGCCGACCAGACTGATCCGCCTCAGCCGCGAACGTACGAGGGAAAGGCTGCACCCGTTCCATGACTTCGTTCCGCCCCGCCCCCGCCTGGCTCTCCGACGCCGTCTTCTACCAGATCTATCCGCAGTCCTTCGCCGACTCCGACGGCGACGGCATCGGTGACTTCAACGGCATCACCGCGCATCTGGACCACCTGGCCTGGCTGGGTGTCAACGCCGTCTGGATCAACCCCTGCTTCACATCGCCGTTCCGCGACGCCGGGTACGACGTCTCCGACTATCTCTCCGTCGCACCCCGCTACGGCACGAGCGACGACCTGGCCACGCTGGTACGGGAAGCGGGGCGGCGCGGCATCCGGGTCCTGCTCGACCTGGTGGCCGGGCACACCTCCGACCGGCACCCGTGGTTCACCGCGTCGGCCGACGACCCGGACGACCACCGCTACATCTGGGCGCCCGAGGGCCGTCCGGACGGATTCGTACGCTCCCCGGGGAGCCGCCCCGGCGCGTATCTGCCGAACTTCTTCGACTCCCAGCCCGCCCTCAACTTCGGTTACGCGCGCATGGATCCGGCCGAGCCGTGGCGGCAGTCCGTCGACGCCGAAGGCCCGCGCGCCAACCGGGCCGCCCTGCGCGACATCATGGACCACTGGCTGCGCCTTGGCCTCGCCGGATTCCGCGTCGACATGGCGCACTCCCTCGTCAAGGACGACCCGGACCGCAGCGCCACGGCCGAGGTCTGGACCGAGCTGCGCGGCTGGCTGGACGCCGCCCACCCGGAGGCGGTGCTGCTCTCGGAGTGGGGCGATCCCGCGGTGTCCGTCCCCGCCGGGTTCCACGTCGACTTCTTCCTTCAGTTCGGCGGCCCCACCAACGGCGGTCCCCTGCGCTCCCTGTGGAACAACGGCGAGGGCACCGCCGACGAGGGGTGGGACCCGCTCGACTGCTTCTTCGACCCCAGCGGCAAGGGGTCGCCCCGTACGTTCGTCGAGGCCTGGCGGGCGGCCCACGACGCCATCGGCGACGCCGGACACGTCTCGCTGCCCACCTCCAACCACGACTTCTCCCGCCTCAACTGCGGTCCACGCACCGCCGAACAGCTCCCGGCGGCGTTCGCCTTCCAGCTCACCTGGCCCACGCTCCCGGCGATCTACTACGGGGACGAGATCGGCATGCGCTACATCCCGGGCCTGCCCGACACCGAGGGCAGCGTGCTCGGCCCGCGCTACAACCGGGCGGGCTCGCGCACCCCCATGCAGTGGGACGACGGCCCGAACGCCGGTTTCTCCACCGCCCCGGCCGACCGCCTCTACCTCCCCGTCGACCCCGACCCGCAGCGCCCCAGCGTCGCCGCACAGCGGGCCGACGAGGCCTCCCTGCTGCACCTGGCGCACCGCCTGATCGCCCTGCGCAAGGCCTCCCCGGAGCTGGGGCCCGACGGCTCGGTGGAGGTGCTGCACAGCGGCTATCCGTTCGTGTACGTCAGGGGCGGGCGCCACCTCGTGGTGATCAATCCCCGCAGCACACCGGCGGCGTTCACCACCGATGTCGTGGGTGAGGCGGGCCCGCGGGCCCTGGAGGTGAAGGGCGTGGAGGCCGACAGCGGCGTCGTCACGGCGCGGGGATTCGGGTACGGCGTCTTCGATCTGCGTCCCGCGTCCACCTCTGATTGAGTCCCGCCGGGACAGGTGTCCCATTGGGACATCTCGGGTGTACAGTCGAAGGCATGAACAAGGCGACGGAATCCGGCTCAGGAAGCTCAGGAGTCCCGGCCACCGACCGGGGCGGCGAGGACCGCAGGCAGCGCAAGGCCCGGCAGACCCGAGAGGCGCTCGCCGACGCGGCCATCGACCTGATCCTGGAGCACGGCCTCGCGGCCGTCACCGTGGAGGCCGTCGCCGAGCGCGCCGACGTCACGCGCCGCACCTTCAGCCGCCACTTCGGCAGCAAGGAGGCCGCGGCGCTCGACTTCACGCGCGCCGACGGCGACCGCATCAACGCGGCCCTGCGCACCCGCCCCGCCGACGAGCCCCCACTGGCCGCCTATCACGCGGCCGTGCGGGACTGGCTCACCGACCCGGAGACTCCGGGCCTGCACCGCCGGTCCCGGACGCGGGCACTGCTCGCGCTCGTCGACACGGAGCCCGCGCTGTTCGCCGCGTACGAACGCGTCCGGGTCGACGCCCAGGACGAGTCCGTCCGGATCATCGCCGACCGGCTCGGCACCGACCCCGTCCGGGACCAGCGCCCGGCCGTCGTCGTCGGCGCCGCCGCCGGAGTGCTGACCGCCGCCCTGCGCAGCTGGGCGCGCGGTGGGCACGGACACGACGCAGACCTTGCCGCGCATGTGGAGCGGGCCTACGCCGTCCTGACAGGGGAGGCCGCCATCGCGGCCCCCCACATCGCGACAAGAGAGTGAAGAGCACCATGAGCACCACCCCCGCCACCACCGTCCCCGACTACGCCACCGAGTTCGCCGGCAAGACCGCCCTGGTCACGGGCGCCGCCTCCGGCATCGGTCTGGCCACTGCCCGCCGCCTGGGCGCGGGCGGCGCGAACGTCGTCATCGCCGACCACAACGCCGAGGGCGCCGAGAAGGCGGCCGCCCAGCTCCTGTCGGAGGGCGTCAAGGCCGCCGCGGTCGCCGTGGACGTCACCGAGCCCGCGTCGGTCGAGGCCGCCGTGCGGTTCGCCGTCGAGACGTTCGGCGGGCTCGACCTCGCGGTCAACAACGCGGGCATCGGCGGGGAGAGCAAGCCGACGGGCGCGTACGACATTGACGTGTACGACCGCGTCGTCCGCACGAACCTCGACGGCGTCTTCTACTCGATGCGCTATGAACTCCCGGTCCTGGAGGCCGCGGGCGCGGGCGCCATCGTGAACGTCGCCTCGATACTCGGCTCGGTCGGCTTCGCGGGCTCCCCCGCCTACGTCGCCGCCAAGCACGGCGTCGTCGGCCTCACCAAGACGGCCGCCGCCGAGTACGCCGCGAAGGGCGTCCGCGTGAACGCGGTCGGCCCCGGCTTCATCGAGACGCCGCTCCTGCAGAGCATGGACCAGGAGGCGTACGACGCCCTCGTCTCCCTGCACCCGGCGGGCCGCCTCGGTCACTCCGAGGAGGTCGCCGAGCTGATCGTGTTCCTGCTCTCGGATCGGGCCTCGTTCATCCACGGCAGCTACCACCTGGTGGACGGCGCGTACACCGCCCGCTGATCCCCGGCCGCCACCAGGTCTACGGCTTGGTGAAGTCGACGTCCTGGGCCCTCGCGACGATCTCGACCTCGTCGCGAGGGCCCATTCGGCCACCCGCGACACCATCGCCGCCGGAACCACGTCGCTGATGCCTTCGGCGGCCGGGATGTCGTACGTCGCGTGCGCGTCGTGCGGCAGGACGACACGGAGATCCAGCTCCAGGGCGGTACGCGCGGTCGCCATCACGCACATCTCGGACTGCACCCCGCAGATGGCCACGTCGTGCACGCCCGCTTCGGCGAGCAGATCCGCGAGTCCGGTCTCCTCGAATCCGTCGTCGACCGTCTTGCGCAGCACCCGCTCGCCCCGGTCCGTGTCTGTCGCCAGGTGTATCTCCCAGCCGGGAGTGCCGGGTTCGTCGACGGCTCCCGGCTCGCCGTCGTTCTGGAGCTGGACGACGAGGGCGCCCGCGGCGCGGGCCCGCGTGATCAGGTCGGTCGTCCGGTCGAGGACACGAGCCGCTTCGGGCACGGCGCCGTCGCCGGTGACGAAGGCGGACTGCATGTCGACGACGATCAGCGCCTGGACGGCCTTCGCGGGATGCTGCTGCTTGGAATGGGGCTGCGGGGGATTCGGGCGATGTGGCTGCGTGGGATGTGCCGATGGCTCACTCATGGTCCACCATCTTGCCGTTCGCCATGATCAGGCGTACGTCGCCCAGGACCGCCACGTCCCTGAGCGGATCGCCGTGCACCGCGATCAGGTCGGCGCGGTAGCCCGCGGCCAGGCGTCCGACATGGTCGGCGATGCCCAGCGCTTCGGCGGCCTCCGTGGTCGCCATGTCGATGACGCGGTCTGGTTCGATCCCCAAGTGCTGGTAGAAACCGAGGCTCTCGGCCAGGCCGTCGCAGCCCGCACGCTGGACCCCCGCGTCCGTCCCGGCGATCAGCCGCGCGCCGCGCTCGGCCATCGTGCGGACCTGGTCGAACATCGCCTTGGCCCGTTCGGCGCCGAAGAACATGGGCAGCATCCGCCAGTTCGGGCTGACGGTGGGGCAGATGCGGATGCCCTTGGCGACGATGGCGTCCAGGACGTCCTCGCGCAGGCCGAGGCCCTTGCGCGTCATCCAGGTGCAGTGCTCGATGGTGTCGACGCCCGCCATCACGGCGGCCACGATCCCCGCGGTGCCGTGTCCATGGGCGGCGACCGGCAGACCGGCCCGGTGCGCCTCGCGGACGATCACACGGATCTCGGGGGCGCTGAACTGGCTCTGCCAGGTGGCGGGGCCGCCTTTGGTGAGGCCGCCGCCGGTGGCCATGACCTTGATGACGTCCGCGCCGAGCTCGGCGTTGCGCCGCACCAGGGCGCGGATCTCGCTCTCGCCCTCGACCTCACCGCCCAGGAACCAGCAGTGGCCGCCTTTCGTGGTCAGCGGCGTCGTGGCGGCGAGGATCCGCGGGCCCGGCACCCGGGACGCGGCGATCTCCTCGCGCAGCCGCAGGGTGAGGCGGTTCCGGTCACCCAGATCGCGCACCGTGGTGACACCGCTGCGCAGGAACCGCAGCGCCCGCTCCTCCATCGCCTCCATGAGGGTGGTGTCACTGTGCGCGTCCAGGACCGCGACGGGGTCCTTGCTCGCGTCGAAGACCAGGTGGACATGGGCGTCGATGAGGCCGGGCAGCACCGTGGCGTCGGGCAGCGCGAACCGCTGCGACACGCGGCGCGCCAGGGGCTCGACCTCGGCCCGGGCGCCCGCGGCGACGATGTCGGTGCCCTCTGTGAGTACGGCGCCGTCCGTGACGTACTGGCCACGCGGCCCGGTCAGAACCCGCCCTGCCGTGAGCAGCGTCTGGCTCATCTGGCTCATCTCTGCCTTTCCCGCAAGGAGTTGGAGCAGCTGGCGGTGATGCCGGCCTCCATCGTCCGTCATGGAAGGGCAGGACGGGATGTTCGTGCGGCGTCCTGCGGGTACCCATAGCCTGGGCCGAGCGCCCGCACAGGACGTCGCGGGATGTCGCAGGACGGAGGTCAGGGTCTGATGAGCACGGAAGTCACGGTCCTCCTTGTTGCCGGCGCGATCCTGGTGGCCGCGACACTCGCGGTGGCGATCGCGCTGCTCGTACGTCTGGTCCGCACGCGGCGCACGCTGCGCGCGGCGGGGCTGCCGGTCGAGCGCCAGTGGGTGTTCTGGGGCGCGGTCGCCTATCTCGTCCTGCCGGCCGATCTGCTGCCGGACCCGGTGTTTCTCGATGACATCGGGGTGCTCGTGCTCGCGCTGCGGTCCATGAGGCCGGCGGATTCAGGCGTCGGGGGGCGTGGGGCGAAGTAGGGGGCGGCGCAGGTATCGGGCTTTGGTCAGCAGGATGTGCATGCGCTCGGTCACCTGGGCCACGTCCTCGACGGGCTCGTCGAAGTCGAGCCGGACGTCCGCCTGGCTGCGGGCCTTCTCGAGCCGCAGCGTGAGCGCGTAGCGGTCGATGGCGACCGGGCGTACGCGCACGACGCCGTGCAGGCTGTCCGCGCAGACGAGCCGGGTCAGCTGCTCGACGGCGTCCTCGTGCGCGTCGGCGAGATGGGTGAGCAGCCGTGCCTCGGCCTCGGCCAGCGGATCGGGGGCGGCCTGGGCCAGTTCGTCGAGGTCGATGCCGATGCGGCCGCCGGTGGAGTCGTGAAGGACGGCGCAGGTCGGCGCGAAGATGAATCCCTCCCCGTCGGGCACCAGTGATCCCGAGAGCCACAGCCGGGCCCTGATCCGGTCCCTGACCGGCACGGGGGCGACATCGGCGAACTCCACCAGGGTGGACGGTTCGCCGCGCGGCGCGCAGATCATCGCGGTGGCGAGGGCGCTGTCGGGGGGCGGTGAAAGCAGGAGGATGCCCTCCGGCGTGACGCTGTGCGCGCCGACGAGTTCATCCTTGCCGATCTCTGTGGTCACCGCGCAGGACCACGCGGTGGTGAGCAGTGAGCGAGCGCGTGCCGCTGCAGTGGGCACGCTCGTGCTGGCGTGACGGACACCCATCCTTCAACCTCCATTAGGTAAGCCTTGCCTAACTTATCGGAGATCGCGGAACAGGGCCAGTACGCGAAAGACCCCGCGCGGCGAACCACGCGGGGCCGTTGCAAGTGCGGTCGGTCAGTGGCCGCGGGCGATCCACTCCTCCAGGTGCGGCGCCTCCGCGCCCACGCTCGTGCTGTCGCCGTGACCGGTCCGCACCACCGTCTCCGGCGGCAGCGTGAGAAGCCGGTCCCTGATCGAGTCGACGATCGTCGGGAAGTCGCTGAACGACCGGCCCGTCGCTCCAGGACCGCCCGCGAAGAGCGTGTCGCCGGTGAAGACCGTGGCAAGGGCGGGCGCGTAGAGGCTGACGGCGCCCAGGCAGTGGCCGGGGGTGTGCAGGACCTTCAACTGCACGCCCGCCACGGTGAGTTCCTGCCCGTCGGACAGCTCGCCGTCGGGGGCGCGGTCGGGGTGGGTCTGCTTCCACAGCTCCGCGTCGGCGGGGTGCAGCAGGATCGGCGCGCCGGTGCGGGCGGCGAGCGCCGGGGCCGCGTCGATGTGGTCGTCGTGGGCGTGTGTGCACACGATCGCGACGACCCGGCGCTCACCGACCGCCGCCGCGATGGCGTCCGCGTCGTGCGCGGCGTCGATGACGACGACCTCGCTGTCGTCCCCCACGATCCATACGTTGTTGTCGACGTCCCAGGTTCCCCCGTCGAGGGAGAACGTGCCCGAGGTGACCAAGTGGTCGATGCGCGCCGCCATCAGAAGACCACCACCGAACGCAGGACATCCCCGTGGTGCATCCGCTCGAACGCCTTCTCCACGTCCGCCAACTCGATCGTCTCGGTGACGAAGGCGTCCAGGTCGAGCCGCCCCTGCTGGTAGAGGTCGATGAGCATCGGGAAATCGCGGGAGGGCAGACAGTCCCCGTACCAGCTCGACTTGAGCGCGCCACCACGCCCGAAGACGTCCAGGAGCGGCAGATCGATGCGCATCTCCGGTGTCGGCACGCCGACCAGGACGACCGTGCCCGCCAAGTCGCGGGCGTAGAAGGCCTGTTCGTACGTCTCCGGACGGCCTACCGCCTCGATGACGACGTCCGCGCCGTTGCCGGCGGTCAGCTCGCGGATCGCCTCGATCGGGTCCGCCGCACGGGAGTTGACGGTGTGCGTGGCGCCGAGACTCTTCGCGGTCTCCAGCTTCTCGTCGTCGATGTCGACGGCGATGATCTTCGCGGCCCCGGCGAGCCGCGCGCCCACGACCGCCGCGTTGCCCACGCCGCCGCAGCCGATGACGGCGACCGAGTCGCCGCGGCCCACGTTGCCCGTGTTGATGGCGGCGCCGATACCGGCCATGACCCCGCAGCCGAGGAGCCCCGCCGCGGCGGGCGACGCCGCCGGGTCGACCTTGGTGCACTGACCGGCGGCGACGAGGGTCTTCTCCGCGAAGGCACCGATGCCGAGCGCGGGCGAGAGCTCCGTGCCGTCGGTGAGGGTCATCTTCTGCTTGGCGTTGTGCGTGTCGAAGCAGTACTGCGGGCGGCCCCGCAGACACGCGCGGCACTGGCCGCACACCGCACGCCAGTTGAGGATCACGAAGTCGCCGGGCGCGACCTCCGTGACACCGTCGCCGACCGACTCCACGACGCCCGCCGCCTCATGGCCGAGGAGGAAGGGGAAGTCGTCGTTGATGCCGCCCTCGCGGTAGTGCAGGTCGGTATGACAGACCCCGCAGGCCTGCACCCGCACCACGGCTTCCCCGGGCCCCGGGTCCGGCACGACGATCGTCTCGATCCGTACCGGCTCGCCCTTCGCGCGCGCGATCACGCCCTGTACCTGCTGCGCCATGAGGTCAGCCCCTCTTTCTTCCGGTCCAGCTTCCGGCGTCACTTGCTCGTCCGGCATCACATGTTCTTCCCGCATCCTCACAGACCGGGCCCGCCCACGACGACCCCGGACGCGCGAGTTCCGATCACCGGTTCCGCCCTCAGCCCTGATCTGCGGGCCCGCCGCCACCTAGGGTGGGCGCGTGCGCGATCTCGCTGCTCAGGCCCTGCTTCCGGTCAACGCGACGCTCGGTGTTGCGCTCCTCGTCCTGCTGCTCGCCGCGGCCACGACGGCCGCCGTGTTCCGCCTCTCCCCCGACGGCTCGTACGGCAGGGCGCGGGAGATCGGGGTGGCCGGGGTGCGGGCGGCCGTGCAGCTGGGCGTGGTGTCCCTGGTGATCGGCTGGGTGATCCACCACATCGTGGCGCTCTTCGCCTTCCTGCTCCTGATGGTCGCCGTCGCCGCACGCACCGCGGGGCGCCGCATCACCGCCAACGGCAGCTGGTGGTGGGCGGCGCTGCCGATCGCGGGCCCCGTCGTCCCGGTGGTGACCTGCCTGGCCCTGGCCGGGCTGCTCCCGGTGCGCGGCATCGCCATGATCCCCGTGACGGGCATCCTGATCGGCGGCGCGCTGACGGCGACGGTGCTCGGCGGGCGCCGCTCCCTCGACGAACTCCACTCCCGCAAGGGCGAGTTCGAGGCGGGCCTGGCCCTTGGCCTGCTCGAAAGGGACGCCCGCCTGGAGGTGATCCGCCCCGCCGCGTCGGACGCCCTGCTGCCCGGACTCGACCAGACCCGCACGGTGGGATTGGTCACGCTGCCCGGAGCCTTCGTCGGCATGCTCCTGGGCGGCGCGTCTCCCGCACTCGCGGGCGCGGTGCAGCTGTTCGTGCTGATCGCCCTCATGGCGGTCCAGGCGATCGCGGTGGCCGTGACCGTCGAACTGGTCGCCCGCGGGCGCCTGAACCGGACGGGACCGGAGTGATCGGCCGAGCCCCGTGAGCGTAGGCTCCGAATCATGTCTGTTTACGAAGATGCAGAGATCGGCGCCCTCCAGGGCGGCTCGGCGGACCTGGGCCAGTACCTGGGCAAGGCCGTCCTGATCGTCAATGTCGCCTCCAAGTGCGGCCTCACCCCGCAGTACGCGGGCCTCGAGCGCCTGCACGCGCAGTACGCGGCCCGTGGCTTCACCGTCCTCGGCGTGCCCTGCAACCAGTTCATGGGCCAGGAGCCCGGTACGTCGGACGAGATCGCCGAGTTCTGTTCGGCGACGTACGGCGTGACGTTCCCGATGACCGAGAAGGTCGACGTGAACGGCGACGACCGCCACGCGCTGTACGGGAACCTCGTGGGCACGGCGGATGCCGAGGGTCACACCGGCGACGTCCGCTGGAACTTCGAGAAGTTCGTCATCGCCCCCGACGGAAAGGTCGCCGCGCGGTTCTCGCCGCAGGCCGAGCCGGACTCCGCCGAGGTCGTCGCCGCCATCGAGAAGGTCCTGCCTGCCTGACCCGCCCGGCCTCACCTCAGGGCGGTGTCCACGGCGCGGGGCGCCGCCCTGAGTCCGAGGCGGGCGAGGGCGTCCGCCTCCGCGCTGCCTTCCTCGGCGCTGAACACGTGCACCACAAGCCCCGTCTCACCGGGGGCGGCCGGCACGTGCAAGGTCTCGAAGTCCAGGGTGAGCAGCCCGGCCACCGGGTGCCGCAGCCGCTTGCGGCCCGCCGCGCACATCACGACCTCTCCGCTGTCCCAGATCCGCCGGAACTCGGCGCTGTGAGCGGCCAGTTCGGTGATGAGCGCGGCCAGCTCCGCGTCCTCGGGGTAACGCCCCGCGGCCACCCGCAGCTGGCCCACGGCCTCCGCCGCCCTGTCCTCCCAGTCGGGGAACACGACGCGCGACGCGGGGTCGATGAAGAGGAACCTCGCGTTGTTCCGGTCGCGGCGGCGCGGTTCGCCCAGGCCGCCCATCAGCTCCGCGCCGAGGCAGTTCCAGGCCACCACGTCGAGGCGATGGTCCGTCGCGAAGGCGGGGAAGTCGCCCATGGAGTCCAGGATCCGCCGCAGCAGCGGGCTGACCCGTGCCGTGGGCGCGGGGTCGCGCCTGGCCGCGGCCAGGGTGGACAGATGCCCGCGCTCCGCCGCGTCGAGGCCGAGCGCCCCGGCGAGCGCGTCGAGCACCTCGGGGGACGGCTGGGTGGCCCGGCCCTGTTCGAGACGTACGTAGTAGTCGACGCTGATCCCGGCGAGCTGGGCCAGCTCCTCGCGGCGAAGCCCGCGCACCCTGCGGCGACGGCCCCCGGCGATCCCCCCGGTGATCCCCACGTGCTCCGGCGCGACGCGCCCCCTGCGGGCGCGCAGAAATCCGCCGAGTGCCCGCCGGGGGTCGCCGATCCCGTCACTGTTCGTCATGGAGTCCGTCATGGAATCCGTCATGTGGTCCGCGCCGTCCATGGATCAAGTATGCGTGGCCCTCGCAGTACCAGGATCGGCGTTCCGACGGTTGAACAGGGTTCTGGCTGCCCTGCCGGGGCCGGGAGAACGTGGCGTCATGAACGAAGCCACGCCCCAGCGGCCGAAGAAGATCCTCGTCGTCAGCGCCCATCCGGAACCCCGCTCGCTCAACGCGTCGCTGGCCGCCTTCGCGGTCGACGAGCTGCGCGCGGCCGGGCACGAGGTGCGGGTGTCCGACCTCTACGCGATGAAGTGGAAGGCGACGGTGGACGCCGACGACTTCCCCGGCCACATCGCGGACCGGCGACTGCACGTCATGGACGCCTCCGAGCGCGACACTCTCGCGGGCCGTCTTTCGCCCGACATCGCCGCCGAGCAGGAGAAGGTGCGCCGGTCGGACGCGGTGATCCTGCAGTTCCCGTTGTGGTGGTTCTCCGCGCCCGCGATCCTGAAGGGCTGGATCGACCGGGTGTTCACCGCGGGGTTCGGCTACGGCCCGGCGGTCCCCCCGCCCTACGGCGAAGGCGCACTCGCGGGGCGGCGGGCGCTGGTGTCGGTGACGGCCGGGGCCCGGGAGTCGTCGCTCTCCGACCGTGGCATCCATGGCCGCCTCGCTGATGTCCTCCATCCGCTGCAGCACGGCCTGTTCTGGTTCACCGGCATGGCGCCGCTCGAACCCTTCGCGGTGTACGAGTCGAACGACCTGCCCCAGGATCAGTTCGCGGCGGCGAAGCGGGCGTACGGGCGTCGGCTCGACGGGCTCTTCACGGATGAGCCGGTGCCGTTCCGGTCGCTCGTCGGCGGCGATTACGACCACGACATGCGGCTGCTGCCGGGCGTGGAGGCGCCGGGGACGAGCGGACCGGATCTCCACGTCCGGCCGCGCGGCTGAGCGGCGGGGCTACTTGAAGGCGGCGGCGTTGCGTGCCGCCCACTCGGCGAACGTACGGGGCGGGCGGCCGATGACCCGCTCGACGTCAGGGCTCACGCGCTGCTCGTCGGCCGACGGCGTGCCCAGGATGGCGAGCGTGGCGTCCACGACCTGCGCGGGCATGAACCGCACCATCTGCTCCCTGGCCTCCGCTCGGCTCTGCTCGACGAACCGCACGGTCTCGCCCACCGCGTCCCCGATCGCCGCCGCCTGCTGCCGGGGCGTGACGGGCGCCGGTCCGGTCAGTACGTACGTGGCGCCCGCGTGGCCGGTTTCGCTCAGCGCCGCCGCCGCGACCTCCGCGATGTCGGCCGGATCGATGACCGGCAGCGCCGTGTCGCCGAACGGCGCGGTCACCGCCCGCCGCCCGCGGACCTGCTCGGCCCAGAGGAAGGCGTTGGAGGCGAAGCCTCCGGGGCGCAGCAGCGTCCATTCCGGGGCCGATTCCTTGACGGCGTCCTCGTAGTCCGAGGGGTGGCGCTGCGTCCCGACGCCCTGGGAGGACAGCAGAACGACCCGCCGGACGCCGCCTGCCCGTGCGGCTTCGAGGACGCCGTGCACGTGGCCTCCGGCGAGCACCAGATCGCCGGAGGTCAGCAGGAACAGCGCGTCCGCGCCTTCGAGCACGGGCCCCAGGCCTTCTGCGTCGGCCATGTCGGCCATGTCGGCCATGTCGGCTTGATGGTGCCGTACGCCCGCTGGGACGTCCGACGCCGTTATGCCGCGCGATACGGCGGTCACCTGCTCGCCCGCCGCGACGAGGGCCTGCACGAGCGGCCTGCCGACATTGCCCGTCGCTCCGGTCACCACGATCATCTTTGCTCCCGTTGGTCGTTCTCGGTTGACTCCACGGAAGCTATCGGCGCCGACGCAGTAGGTACCTAGAGGAAAGTAATGGGGAGAGGGGGTCATCGTGACCGACCTCACAACTCCCTCTGCGTGCGGGGCTATCCGTACGTCTTCTTCCACCTGGCCCGGTGCCGGGTGTCCCCCTGGCCCGCGCCGCTCACACCGAGCAGCGACTCCAGAGAGGCGCCGCTGTTCCACAGGCCCAGATGGTCACGGTGCACCGCCACGATGCCGTGCCCCGCCGCGAAGGTCTCCGAGGGACGGCTGAACCGCGTGGTCGTCACGAAGATCGCCACATCGGCCCCGAAGTGCACCCGTGAGCCAAGCAGATCGCGCAGCTCGCGGGTGGCGATGGCGCTGCTCGGCGCGTAGCGCTTGCACTGGACGACCATGGTCCGGCCGTCCGGGAGCCGCCCGACGACGTCGGCGCCGTTGTCCCCCGCGCCGCCCACTCGGCGTACTTCGGTGCACCCGTCCCTGCGGCAGAGCCCGGCGACCAGCTCCTCGAACTCGGTGCCGGTCATCGCGTCCGCCTGCGCGAGCGTCCGGTGGCCCGCCCGTACCGCCTCCTCCTTCCGCCACGCCCGATCGCGCTCACGCGCCACCCGATCCGTGCGCCACAGCCACCAGACCACGGACCCGAGAATGCCGAGGATCAACGCCCCTGCCGCATAAGGCCGGAGCTCCGACCAGATGAGCATCAGCTCCAGGAGCAGCACGGCGCCGCACACCGCCCACGGCTTCCAGGTCGACTTGTTCCTCTTGCGTGCCGCCGTGCGCCGTCCCCGTCGAGCGGCCATCAGAGCCCCCTCACGCCGTCCCTGCCCAGCAGTGTGGGCAGGGACGGCGGGTTCGGGAAGAGCGCACGCACACACGGCCGACTGCCACCCCCGTACATCCAGCCGGACCAAGCTGACCTGCGGGCTTCGGGCCGCGCTCATACGGTGGCTGAATGGTCATCAGGTACCTCACGCGCTCCTCATCCGTCCGCGCCGCGGCCCTCGCGGTCGCCGCTCTGGTCCTCCTGCCCACACCCTTCGCTGCGGCCGCCACGGACGAGCCCACGCCACCCAAGCCGGGCCCCGCGTACTCCTCGGACCTCCTCGACCGGCCGGGCGTCCAGGCACGACCGGGCGCCGGCGCCCCTGCCGTGCCGAGCGACGTCTCGGCTCTCTCCTGGGTGGTGGCCGACGCCCGTTCGGGCGAAGTGCTCGCCGCCCACAACGCACACCGCCAACTGCCGCCCGCCTCCACCTTGAAGTCGCTCTTCGCCCTGACCGCCCTGCCCCACCTGGACGCCGTCGCCCGGCACACGGTCACCCAGAGCGAGCTCGACGACGTCGGTGACGGCAGCAGCCTGGTGGGGGTCGAGGCAGGGCGCAGCTACAGCGTGGCCGATCTGTGGCGTGGCGTGTTCCTCAGCTCCGGCAACGACGCCGTGCATGTGCTGGCGAAGCTGAACGGCGGCTGGCAGCAGACGGTCCGTCAGATGCGGGCCAAGGCCCGCGCCCTGGGCGCTCGCGACACCCATGTGGTCTCTCCCGACGGCTACGACGCCGCGGGGCAGGTCTCCTCGGCCTACGACCTCGCGGTCTTCGGCCGGGCGGGTCTCGCGGACCCGGAGTTCGCCCGCTACTGCTCGACGGCGATCGCCAAGTTCCCGCACGGCAACTGGTCCTACCCCATCCAGAACACCAACCGCCTGCTCACCGGAGCCGACGGCGTTCCCGCCTACCCCGGCCTGCTCGGCATCAAGAACGGCTACACCAGCCACGCGGGCAACACCCTCATCAGCGCGGCGCAACGCGACGGCCGCACCCTCGTCGTGTCGGTGATGAACCCTCAGGCGAGCGGCGGATACCGCGTGTACGAGGAGACCCGGTCGCTGCTGGACTGGGGGTTCAAGGCGGCGGGGCACGTCAGGCCGGTGGGTTCCCTGGTCCCCAGGAGCGAGAGTCGGGGCACGGCACAGGGCCCCGCGCACGCTTCCGAGCTCGCCGCCGATTCGGCCGAGGCGGACGGCTCGGACTGGACCGCGATCCTTCTCGTCGCCGCGGGTTCGGCGGCCCTGGTGGCGGGTGCGGTGGTGGTGATCCGGCGGCGGACGGCCCGCCGCTACCGCTTCTCGGGGCGCCAGTAGCCGAGCGCGTGCACACGCTGCTTCGGGACCGAGAGCTCCTTGCGGACATAGGAGGTGAGGGCGCGGGTCGTCGTCGTGTCGCAGGTGATCCAGACGTACACGTCGGCGGGTTCATCGAGAAGCGCGAGGAGCGCGGGCAGCGCGGCCTTGACCTCCTCGACCAGTCGACTGCCCGCGTCGTGCCGCTCCACGCGGTGCAGGTCGTGCAGGGCCGGGTCGAGACGCAGGTCGAGGTCGTGGTCCGATGCGTGCTGCGTCTCGAGCCAGAGGGTCGCAGGCACGTGGGGCATGGCGGTCAGGAGCGAGTTGACGGCCGGGACCGCTGCCGTGTCCCCGATCACCAGGAGCCGTGCGGGCAGCGGATCGGGCACGTCGAAGCCGGTGCCCTGCAGGGTGGCATCGATCCTGTCCCCCGGACCGGCCTTGCGCGCCCAGTCGCTCGCGCGGCCGTCGTGCAGGGCGAACTCCAGGCTGAACGTCCCGGCGGCGGGATCGGGGTCCACCAGCGTGTACGCGCGCTGATGATGACTGCCGTCCGCGTGGTCGAACCACAGACGCACCCACATCGTGGGATGCACTCCGGTCAGCGCGAGCATGCCGCCGTCCGTGAGGTGCAGGCGCCGGTAGTGCTCGGTGACGTCCTCGGCCCCGGTCACGGTGAACTCGAAGTCCTTGCCGCGGAACAGCTTGAGGACCACTCCCTCCCAGCCATGACCCATCGAATGCCCCTCCCCTGAGCGGCCAGGAGCCGCTCACCACAATTAGGTTAGGGCAGCCTAACCTAATGTCGGGCGGGCGCGTGCGAACGCACTCAGACTCCACCCAGCAGACGGGCGAGGTCCTGGTCCAGGTCGAGCCCCGTACCCTCGCGCCCCACCCCCACGACGGCATACGTACGCAGCAGGAATCGCTGCAGCACGACCCTGTCGAACTGCACCAGGGCAAGACCCTGCGGCGCATGGAGCTCGAGAACCGTGCGCGCCCGCCCGCACGGCCAGATGTGCACGTCACCGCCGCCCGCAGGGGCGCGAAGTCCCTCCTCGAGGAGCTGACGGGCGAAGATCCAGGTGACTTCCGCGCCGTCGAGGGAGGCCTCCGACGGGAAGGTGATCTGGACGGCCAGGGGGTCGGCCGCCGCATAGCGCAGGGTCACGGGCAACGCGCGCTCGCGCCCTTCGGGGGTGATCAGGCGGGCGCGGGCGGGCTGCTCAAGGGTGACGGCCATGATCGGACTCCTCTTCTGTCGCAGCTGCCGCTGCTCGCTCTGCTTTCTTCGATGTCTGTGTCTGTACGAGTCCTCGGCAAGGGGGTTCATTACGCGACACGCGGGCCAATCCCTGTGACCTGCGCCACTCCCGCATCACAAGTCGGACATTTACCGCCTAGGCTTTCGAATTCGTCCGAACCACCCGCAGTGGGACCGGGAGAGTGCTCTGCCATGACCGACGTATCCGCCGACGGGCCCGTCACCACGCCCGCCACGGCCACGTACTCCCGCATCTACGAGGAGGAACAGCCACGCCTTGTCGCCTACGCGCGCTCGCTGACCGGCAACGCCTGGGTCGCCGACGACCTCGTCGCCGAGGCGCACTTCCGCGTCTGGCGGCGGCTGTCCGCGGGGCACGAGATCGAGAACGTACCGGCGTACCTCATGACGACCGTGCGGCATCTGGCGGCGGCCGTGGGGCGCGGTGCCGGGCGCGAGACGCCGCGTGATCCGCATGCCCCGGAGTCCGTCGAGTCCGTCGGCTCGGTGAACCATGGCGGCGACGACCCCGAGGACCGTGTCTCCTCCGTGGACCTGCTCGGCCGTGTGCTCGGCCAGCTGCCCGAGCGCTGGGTGAAGGCGTTGTGGCTCGCCGAGGCGGAGGAACAGCCGCTGGAGACGGTCGGCCGCCGGATCGGTGCCGGGCAGGGCGCGACGGCAGTACTGCTGCACCGGGCCCGCGAAGGGATGCGGCAGGCGTTCCTGCGCGCACATCCCGGGACACCCGAGGACCCCGCATGTGAGCAGCACTGGGACCGGATACCCGGCCATATACGCGGCGAGGCCTCCGCCCGGCAGTCCGAGCAGCTGCTCGCCCATCTCGACGGCTGCGCCGACTGCCGGGGCAGGCTCGCGCTGCTCGCCCGCGCGAACGACCGGCTGCCCGCGCTGGTGGGACCGGCGCTGCTGATCTTCGTTCTGGGTGGCACCGGCAAGTTCCTCCTGCCGCTGGCCGCGGGTTCGGCGGGGGCCGCGGGTTCCGCGGGTTCCGCTTCCGCCTCGGGCGGGCACGGCGGCTTCCTTCACGGCGTACGTCATGTCCTCACCGGAGGCGGCAAGCTTCCCGCTGCCGCGGTGGGGGTCGTGGGGGTGTCCGTGGCGGGGGCGGCTGTGGCGGCGGGGCTTGTGCTCGGGGGCTCGGGCCACCCGGTGCCGCCGCAGCGGGCCACCGCGGTGGAGAGCGGGGCGCCGGAGCGGTCTCCCGCTCCGGCTGATTCGCCGGCTCCTGTGCCGGAGCCGCGGGCGGAGGGGGCTGGTCCGGGGCAGGATCCTCCTGCGGGGGATGCGCCTCCCGCGGAGGCGGAAGCTCCGGAAGCTCCGGAGCAGGAGCCTGCCGCCGAGGAGGCTCCCGCGTCGGAGCCTCCGGCTCAGGCGGAGCAGCGAGACCCGGCGGAGCAGCCGGAGGTGGAGGCTCCCCCTGAGCCCGCCGAGCCCGCCGAGCCCACCGAGCCGGTGGCGCCCGTTGAGCCGACGGAACCCGTCGCGCCGCCGGTCCCGACGCCGACGCCAACACCCACTCCGACGCCTGTACCTCCTACGCCCACCCCCGAGCCCACTCCGGTGGACCCAACGCCGGTCGAGCCCACGCCCGTCGAGCCCACGCCTGTCGATCCCACGCCTGTCGATCCCACCCCGATCGAGCCGACGCCAGTCGAACCCACGCCTCCGCCGGAGCCGGTCTGCGAGCCCTGGGTCGGGCCGATCCATATCTGCCACATCCCGTAGAAGGGGGTCGGGGCAACGGATTCAGTCCCCAACCCCGCCCCTTCCCGAAAACCCGCTGCGCGGGGGCCTTCGTTGCCGTCATCACCGGCTTCGCCGAGTTCGTCCTCAAACTCCCCCAAGCTCTTAAGGAGCAGGGGGGACCCCCACGACGGGCTGATTGGTTCAGCCCCTCCGGCGTTTGAGGAGCGGGGGTCTGGGGGCGGAGCCCCCTGCACGGCGCAGCCGCCGGACTGGCTGACATCCGACCCCAGGAGGCCCCGCCCCCGGTTTGGGGCACGGGCGGGATCGGGGAAAGGAAAACGCATGCTCCTAGCCCGCCTCGCCCACGTATCGGCCGCCGTGGCCACCACCTCTGCCCGTTCCCAGAAGATCTCCCTCCTCGCCGATCTCTTCCGCGCGGCCACCCCCGCCGACGCCCCGATCGTCATCCCCTATCTCGCGGGCCGTCTCCCCCAGGGGAGGCTGGGTATCGGGTGGAGTCTCCTGAAGGAGCCGCCTCCTGCCGCCGTCGAACCCACCCTCACCGTTCAGGCCACGGACGCCGCGCTCACCGCCGTCGGAGCTCTCTCCGGGCCCGGGTCCCAGGCCGAACGCAAGCGGCTGGTGCGGGAGTTGATGGGTGCGGCCACCGGAGAGGAGCAGCGGTTTCTCTTCGGGCTGCTGACCGGCGAGGTCCGGCAGGGGGCGCTCGACGCCATCGCCGTGGAGGGCCTCGCCCGAGCGACGGAGGCCCCGCCGGCCGCCGTGCGCCGCGCGGTGATGCTGGCGGGTGCGGTGACCCCGGTCGCCGAGGCGCTGCTCGCCAGGGGCCCGGACGCCCTGGACGAGTTCAGGCTCAGCGTGGGTCGGCCCGTGCTCCCGATGCTGGCGCACGGGGCGGGATCCGTCACCGAAGGCGTGGGCAAGCTGGGTGGTCCGTGCGCCGTCGAAGAGAAATTGGATGGTATCCGCGTCCAGGTGCACCGCGACGGGGACGTCGTCCGCGTCTACACCCGCACCCTCGACGACATCACCGACCGGCTTCCCGAACTCACCGCCGCGGCGATGGAGTTGGCGGGAGACGCCTTCATTCTCGACGGTGAGGTCATCGCGCTCGACGGCGACGGCAGACCCCGGCCCTTCCAGGAGATCGCCGGACGCGTCGGGTCCCGTGTCGACGTCACGACCGCCGCCGCCGAACTGCCCGTCTCGCCCGTCTTCTTCGACGTCCTGTACGCCGGAGGGCAGGATCTGCTCGACCTGCCGTTCGCCGAGCGGCACACCCACCTGGCGGAGCTCGTCCCGGAACCGATGCGGGTGCGGCGCACCGTCGTCGCCGATCCCGCGGACGAGGCGCAACTCGGCGCCGCGGAGGAGTTCTTCGCCGACACACTGCGCCGCGGCCATGAAGGCGTCGTGCTCAAGGCCCTCGACGCGCCGTACATCGCCGGTCGCCGCGGTGCGAGCTGGCTGAAGGTCAAGCCGGTGCACACACTGGACCTCGTCGTGCTCGCCGCCGAGTGGGGACACGGGCGGCGGACCGGCAAGCTCTCCAACCTCCACCTGGGTGCCCGGCGCGCGGACGGGACGTACGCCATGCTCGGGAAGACGTTCAAGGGCATGACCGACGTGATGCTCGCCTGGCAGACCGAGCGGCTGCGTGAGCTGGCGGTCGGCGACGACGGTTTCGTCGTGACCGTACGTCCGGAGCTCGTCGTCGAGATCGCCTACGACGGGCTGCAGAAGTCCACCCGCTATCCGGCCGGCGTCACGCTCCGCTTCGCCCGGGTCGTCCGATACCGCGAGGACAAGTCGCCCACAGAAGCCGATTCCGTCGAGACGGTGTTGGCGGGGCATCAGCCATAGCCCCGGCGCGGATCCTCTACCACCAAGTTCTGGCAAAAGACGGGCCGATAGGGTGACCTTAACGCCGTATTGACGCCCATCAGCCAATCAGCAACTAGGGGAAGAGCTGTGCCCGCTTCACGCCTCAGCCAGACGCCGCTCCCAGGCATCGGCATCCGGTACGACCTGACCACCCGAGAACACCGCCAGATCTCGGTCGTCGCGCACCGGGACGGCGCGCGCACCCTCAGCGCCTACCGAGCCGACGACCCCGACGAGTGCGCGCTCTCGCTGCGACTGAGTTCGGGTGAGGCGGACGCGCTGATCGACGCGCTGATGCCCTCGCACCACAGCCCGAACCTCCTGCACACCACCGACCTCGGTCTCGTCGCCGAGCGCATCGAGGTGTCCGGCTCCTCGCACTGGAACGGGCGGGTGCTCGGCGAGACCCAGATGCGGACCGAGACCGGCGCCTCCATCGTCGCGGTCCTTCGCAGGGCCGAGGCCATTCCGTCGCCCACGCCGGACTTCCGCCTCGCGGGCGGGGACACCCTCATCGTGATCGGCACCCGCGAGGGTGTGGAGAGCGCCGCGGCGATACTCGGGCGGGAGTGATTCGATGCACTCCGCTGTCTTCCTGATCGAATTCGGCGCGATCATCCTCGCGCTCGGGCTGCTGGGCAGATTCGCCGGGCGGTTCCGCTTCTCCCCCATCCCCCTCTACCTGCTGGCCGGGCTCGCGTTCGGCGAGGGCGGGCTGCTTCCGCTGGGCGCCAGTGAGGAGTTCGTCGCGATCGGCGCCGAGATCGGCGTCATCCTGCTGCTGCTGATGCTGGGGCTCGAATACACCGCGAGCGATCTGGTCAGCAACCTCAAGACCCAGTACCCGGCCGGTCTGGTCGACATGGGGCTCAACGCCGTGCCGGGCGCGATCGCGGCGCTGCTCATGGGGTGGGGCCCGGTGGCCGCCGTCGTCCTCGCGGGCGTCACCTGGATCTCGTCGTCCGGGGTCATCGCGAAGGTGCTCAATGACCTGGGCCGGCTCGGCAACCGCGAGACCCCCGTCATCCTCAGCATCCTGGTCCTCGAAGACCTGGCGATGGCGGTGTATCTGCCCATCATCACCGCCCTGTTGGCCGGTGTCGGCTGGGCCGCGGGCAGTCTCACCCTGGGCATCGCGCTCGGGGCCGCGGGCCTCGTCCTGTTCCTCGCCGTGCGCTACGGCCGCGTCATCTCGCGCTTCGTGTCGAGCGACGACCCCGAGAAGCTGCTCCTGGTCGTCCTCGGTCTGACGATCCTGGTCGCCGGGATCGCGCAGCAGCTCCAGGTGTCTGCCGCCGTGGGGGCGTTCCTGGTCGGCATCGCCCTGTCCGGCGAGGTCGCCGAGGGCGCGCACAGTCTCCTCGCACCGTTGCGGGACCTGTTCGCCGCCGTCTTCTTCGTCTTCTTCGGCCTGCACACCGACCCGGCGAGCATCCCGCCGGTGCTGCTTCCCGCGCTCGTGCTCGCCGTCGTGACGGCGTGCACGAAGATCGCCACGGGGTACTGGGCGGCCCGCCGCGCCAAGATCTCCGTCAAGGGGCGGTGGCGTGCGGGCGGTGCGCTTGTGGCGCGCGGCGAGTTCTCCATCGTGATCGCGGGTCTCGCCGTCACCGCGGGCATCGAACCGTCGCTCGGCCCGCTGGCCACGGCGTACGTCCTGATCCTGGTGATCGTCGGCCCCCTGACCGCACGCTTCGCGCAGCCGGTGGCCGCACGGTTCTCCCGAAGCCGCAAGGCCACGGCGACGGTGTCTCTGCCGCCTCAGCGGGAGCCGGTCCCGGCCACGGAGGATTCGCTCGACGGGCAGGGCACGGGCGGCCGTTCCTGAATCCGGCGCAGGGTGGACGCCGAGGCGCGGCCATGGCCCGATCATGTCGAGCATTGGCCGTCCACCCTGCTTCCAAAGCCAGAACCGCCGTCGAAGATGAAGCTCCGAAGAGTCCGGTCAAGGAGGAACGATGGCGTTGGAGATGCGGGACCGTTGCGAGCGCTGCGAGAAGGCGGCCCTGCCCCTCGACGCGCCGGCGCGTATCTGCTCCTACGAGTGCACGTTCTGCGAGCCGTGCGCCGTCGGCATGCGGCATGTCTGCCCGAACTGTGGCGGCGAGCTGGTGCGCCGCCCCACTCGCGCATCGGCCTGAGGGCACCGCAGGGCTGAGGGCACCGCAGGGCTGAGGTCACGCGCCCAGGGGAAGGCTCCGGCCGAGTTCGGCCGGAGCCTTTTCGCGTCGGGCGTCTCACCGCCCCACGGCGTACCCCTGCATCCCTCGCGGGTTGGCCGCCGCCGAGAGCACCCCGGTGCGCGGGTCACGCGCCACCGCGCACAGCCGGCCCTCCGACCAGGGCTCGCCGACCGTCACGTCGTGCCCGCGCCTGCGCAGCTCCTCGATCACCGTCCCGTCCATGCGGGACTCGACCGTGACGCTCCCCGGGCGCATGCCGCGCGGGTAGAAGGAGCCGGGGAAGCTGTCGTTGTGCCAGTTGGGGGCGTCGATGGCGCCCTGCAGGTCGAGGCCGCCGCGTACGGAGTCGCGCAGCGCCACCGCCAGGAAGAAGTGCACCTGCCACTGGTCCTGCTGGTCGCCGCCGGGTGTGCCGAAGGCCATCACCGGTACGCCGTCCTTGAGCGCGAGGGACGGGGTGAGCGTGGTGCGCGGGCGGCGGCCCGGCGTGAGGGAGTTGGGGAGGCCCTCTTCGAGCCACGCCATCTGGAGGCGAGTGCCGAGCGGGAAGCCCAGTTCGGGCACGACCGGGTTGGACTGCAGCCAGCCGCCGCTCGGCGTGGCCGCGACCATGTTGCCCCAGCGGTCGACGATGTCCAGGTGGCAGGTGTCGCCGCGGGTGGCGCCGTCCGCCGATACGGCCGGTTCACCGGGCACGGGTGAGGTGCCGCTCTTCGCGACGGTCGGTTCGCCCGCGCCCGCTCCGGGCAGACCGAGCGCGTCGAAGCCTGGCTCGCCATCGGCCACTGCGCGCGCGTGGTCGGAGATCTTCGCGGGCCGCCCGCCAGGGCTTCCGGGGCGCAGTTCGTGCGAGGCCTTCTCGCCGATGAGCGTGCGCCGCTCCTCGTTGTAGGCAGGAGACAGCAGATCGGCGACCGGGACCGTGCCGGCACCTTCCGCGTCGCCGTACCAGGCCTCCCGGTCCGCCATGGCGAGCTTGCAGCCCTCGATCAGCAGGTGCACATAGTCGGCCGAGCCGTACGCGGGCAGGTCCGCGAGCGCGGAGGGCAGCACGGCCAACTGCTGCAGGAAGACCGGGCCCTGGCTCCAGCCGCCCGCCTTGCACAGCGTCCAGCCGTTCCAGTCGTACGTCGCCGGGGCCTCGTAGCCTGCCTCCCATCCGGCGAGGTCGGCGGCCGTCAGCGTTCCGGTGTGCCGGGACCCGCTGGTGTCCATCGTGGGGATCGCCGCCTGGCGTATCAGCGCCTCGGCGATGAACCCTTCGCTCCAGATCTTCCGCGCGGCCTCGATCTGCTCGACGCGCGGGCCGTCGCCCGCCTCCTCGATCACGCGGCGCCAGGTCGCGGCGAGCGCCGGGTTGCGAAGGAGCTCTCCGGGGCGCGGGGCCTGCCCGCCGGGCAGGTAGACCTCGGCCGACGACGGCCATTCGGTCTCGAAGAGTTCGCGCACCGTCTCGACGGTCTCGCCGACGCGCTCCACGGGCGCGTGCCCGTCCTCGGCATACCCGATGGCGTACTTGAGGACATCGGCGAGGGACTTGGTCCCGTGGTCGCGCAGGAGCACCATCCACGCGTCGAACGCGCCGGGCACGGCGGCCGCGAGCGGCCCTGTGCCCGGCACCAGATCGAGACCGAGCGAGCGGTAGTGGTCCACGGTCGCGCCCGCTGGCGCCACGCCCTGCCCGCACAGGACCCGCACCTCCCCGTCGGCGGGCGCCAGGATGATCGGCACTTCTCCCGCCGGGCCGTTGAGGTGCGGCTCGACGACGTGCAGGACGAAGCCCGCGGCGACCGCCGCGTCGTAGGCGTTGCCGCCGTCCTCCAGGACGGCCATCGCGGACTGCGAGGCGAGCCAGTGGGTCGAGGACACCATGCCGAAGGTGCCTTGGAGAGTCGGCCGGGTGGTGAACAAGTGGGCTGCTCCTAGCGTGCGGTGCGGGTACTGGGGATCGTACGGAGGGTCGGGGCGGCGGCCGCGTCCAGAGCCGTGCCGTCGTCGGCGACGAGGTGGCAGGAGACCTCGCGTCCGCCGTCTCCGGGAAGCGTGCGCAGCTCGGGCACCTCGACGCGGCAGCGGTCGACGGCCAGCGGGCAGCGCGTGTGGAAGCGGCAGCCCGGTGGCGGGGCGAGGGGGCTTGGCAGTTCACCGCTGAGGACGATGCGCTCGCGGGTGCGCTGCAGCGCCGGGTCGGGCACGGGCGCGGCGGACAGGAGCGCCTGCGTGTACGGGTGCTTGGGATCGGCGAACAGCTCGACGGTCGGCGCCTGTTCGACGATCTGGCCGAGATACATGACCGCGATGCGGTCGGCGAGGAACTCCACGGCGGCCAGGTCGTGCGTGATGAACAAGCACCCGAAGCCGCGGTCGCGCTGCAGATCGGCCAGGAGGTTGAGGACCGAGGCCTGGACGGAGACGTCGAGGGCGGATGTGGGTTCGTCGGCCACCAGGAGGTCCGGGTCGACGGAGAGCGCGCGGGCGATGGAGATGCGCTGGCGCTGTCCGCCGGAGAGTTCGTGCGGATGCCGGTCGGCGTGTTCGGGGCGCAGGCCGACCTGGGCGAGGAGTTCCGCCACGCGCGCGCGGGCCGCGTCCCCCTTGGCGATGCCGTGCAGGCGAAGGGGTTCGGCGATGATCTGCCCGACGGTCATACGGGGGTCGAGCGAGGAGGAGGGATCCTGGAAGACGAGGTGGAAGTCCTTGCGCAGGGGCCGCAGGGCGCGCCGCGAAAGGCGGGTCACATCCGTGCCGTTGATGCGGATGGTGCCCCCGGTGGGTTCGTCGAGCCGAACGGCGCACCGCCCCACCGTCGACTTGCCGCTGCCCGACTCCCCTACGAGTCCCACGACTTCGCCCTTGCCGACGGTGAGCGTGACGCCGTCGGCGGCGCGCACGAGGCCGCCGTGTCCCGCGAAGTGCCGCTCCAGGCCGTGCAGTTCGAGCACCGGAGTCGCTTCGCTCTCGCGCGTCTGGGTGGGGATCACTGTCCGGCCTCCTGGGTGGTGGGCGTGAGCACGGGGGCCTCCTGCGGGTGCCAGCAGGCCGCTCGGTGCGCGGCGTCGGCCCCGGCATTCGGAGAGACGGCCTTGAAGCCGGGCCTGCGCGTCGTGCACTGGTCGTCGGCGTACGCACAGCGCGGGGCGAAGGTGCAGGCGTCCGGCTGCGCGTCGAGGCTCGGCACCAGGCCGGGTATCTCGGGCAGGCGCCGCTTGCCCTCTCCGCCCGGGCGCAGGACCGCGCCAAGGAGGCCGCGGGTGTACGGGTGGCGCGGCTCGGCGAACAGCTCGTGCACCGGGGCCTGTTCGACGGGGCGGCCCGCGTACATGACCAGGACCCGGTCGGCGGCGTCGGCCACCACGCCCAGGTCGTGGGTGATCAGCACGATCGCCGTGCCGAGCCGTTCCCGCAGGGACTGCAGGACTTCGAGGATGCCCGCCTGGACGGTGACGTCGAGCGCGGTGGTCGGCTCGTCGGCGATCAGGACGGACGGGTCGCAGGCGACCGCGATGGCGATCATGACGCGTTGCCGCATGCCGCCGCTGAGCTGGTGGGGGTATTCGTCGACGCGCTGGGCGGGGGCCGGGATGCCCACCAGGTCGAGGAGTTCGACGGCACGCGCGCGTGCCTCCTTCTTCGACAGACCCTGGTGGCGCCGGAGCACCTCGCCTATCTGCCGGCCGATGGTCAGGACCGGGTTCAGCGAGGTCATCGGCTCCTGGAAGATCATCGCGATGTCCTTGCCGCGGACCCGCCCGAGCTCCTTCTCGCTCGCTCCGGCGATCTCGGCGCCACCGAGTCTGATCGACCCTTCGATGTGCGCGGTGGGCGGCAGGAGTCCCATCACGGCCATCGCCGTGACGGACTTGCCGCACCCCGACTCGCCGACCACCGCGAGCACTTCGCCCGGTGCGACGTCGTACGAGAGATGGTCGACGGCGTGCACCGTGCGGGCGTCGGAGCGAAAGGAGACCGACAGGTCACGGACGCTCAGTACGGGCTCGGTCATCGGGTGGCTCCTCGGGGGTCGAGGACGTCCCGCAGGCCGTCGCCGAGCAGGTTGAACGCCAGGGTGGCCGCGACGACCGCGAGTCCGGGGAAGACCGCCATCCACGGCGCGGGCGCGAGGAAGGACTGGGCGCCGGAGAGCATCACGCCGAGCGACGCGTCCGGTGGCTGCACACCGAGGCCCAGGAAGCTGAGCAGCGCCTCGCCGATGATCGCGGCGGGGATGCCGACGGTCGCCTGGACGGTCAGCGCGGAGGTGGCGTTGGGCAGGATGTGCCGGAAGAGCACGGTGGCGTCGCCGCCTCCGTTGGCCACGGCGGCGGCCACGTAGTCGACGTGCCGCAGCCGCAAGGTCTCCGCGCGGGTGATGCGGATGACGGCCGGGATCTGCGAGATCCCGATCGCGATGGTCGCGTTGGTGAGCGAGGGACCGAGCACCGCGGCGAGCCCGACGGCGAGCACCAGGAAGGGGAAGGCCAGCATCGTGTCGGTGAGCCGCGAGACGACGCTGTCGGTGAACTTGCCGTAGTAGCCCGCGAGCAGGCCCAGTGGTACGCCGACGACGAACGCGAGCGCCACCGCCACCACGCCGACCTGCATGGACGCGCGCGCCCCGTACACGACGCGGGAGAGCTGGTCGCGACCGAGGTCGTCGGTGCCCAGCCAGTGCGACCAGCCTGGCGCGGCAAGGGCGTTGGCGAAGTCGGGCCGCGCGGGATCGTACGGCGCGACCAGTGGCGCGAAGAGCGCCACGAGGACGAACACGGCGGCGATGACGCCACCGGTCATGGCGAGCCGGTTCTTGCGCAGGGCGCGCAGCTTGCCGCTGCCCGCGCCCGCGGAACGTATCCGCCCCAGTGTTGTGAGCACCACTGTCGTCACCGGGCACCTCCGAGCCGGATGCGCGGGTCGATGACCGAGTACGCCACGTCGACCAGCAGGTTGATGAGGATGTACGCGGCGGACGTGCACAGCACCACGCCTTGCAGGGTCGCGTAGTCGCGGGTGAACACGGCGTCGATGGTCAGCTTGCCGAAGCCCGGCAGGACGAAGATCTGCTCGGTGACGACGGCGCCCGAGATGAGGTGGCCGAGCTGGAGGCCGAGCACGGTGACGACCGTGACCAGGGAGTTGCGCAACGCGTGCCCGCCGATGACCTCGCGCCGGGACAGGCCCTTGGCCCGCGCGGTGCGTACGTAGTCGGCGGAGAGCGAGTCGAGCATCGCCGCCCGTGTCTGGCGCATCACGACGGCCGCGAGACCCGAGCCGAGGACGATCGCGGGCAGCACCATGCGGCGCAGGTTGTCGAGCGGGTCGGTGCCGAACGGCACGTATCCGGAGGCCGAGAAGACCGGCACGGCGATGGCGAACCCGAGGACCAGGACGATGCCCAGCCAGAAGGTGGGGATGGAGAGCCCTAGGAGGGCAAGGGCGTTGGCCAGCCACTCCTCGGGCCTGCCGCGCCGTACGGCGGCGACTACGCCCGCGCCGATGCCGAGCGTGACCGCCAACAGCAGGGAGAGGGCGGCCAGTTCGAGGGTGATGGGCAGCGCCGCGGTGATCGCGTCGGCGACGGGAAGGCCCGTCCGTGAGGAGGTCCCGAGGTCACCGGTGATCGCGTGGCCGATGAACCGCCCGTACTGGACGATGATGTTGTCGTCCAGGCCGTAGCTCTCACGGATCGCGGCGAGCGCCTTTGGGCTGCGCTCCTCACCGGCGAGCGCGAGCGCCGGGTCGCCCGGCAGGGCGCGGATACCGGCGAAGACGACCATGCTGACCAGGACGAGCGTGATGAGTGACTGTCGGACTCGGGTGAGCAGATAGGACGTCATGGGACTGAGGCGAGCAGCGGCACGCGGGCGCGGACGGGTCAGGCTCATCGCGCGTACCCCGCAGTCGTGACGCGGACCAGGCCGTCGCCGTAGACGCGGACGCCCGCGACGTCCTTGCCGGTGACGACGTAGTTCTTCTGCCGGTAGAGGTAGATGAGCCCGCGCCGCTCCTGGGCGCGGTGGGTCAACTCCGCGTATATCTTGGCGCGTTCGTCCGGATCGGCCTCGGTGCGACCGCGCTCGACGAGCCGGTCTATCGTCGGGTCCGAGAGGCCGTAGGCGTTCATCGCGCCGCGCGTCTGCAGGAAGCTTGCGATGTTGCCGTCCGGGTCGAGCCGCCCGGACCAGCCGCTGGTGAAGGCGTCGTACTGCCCGGAGTCGGTCTCCTCGAGCATCGTGGCGTACTCGGTGGGGCGCAGCGTGACGGCGAAGCCCGCCTCCTTGGTCATGGCCTGGATGACCTGTCCCAGACGGCTGTGTTCGGGCGTCGTGGACACCTTCAGCTCGATGCGCACCGGAGTCTTCACCCCGGCCTCCTTGAGGAGCCGCTCCGCCTTGGCGACGTCCCGCTTGGGGCAGGCGGACGCCTTGACGCCGGGCGCGATGGCGGACTCGGGTGAGACGGGGCCGCAGGCGGGCTCGAACATGCCCTGGAAGACGACCTTGTTGATCAGGTCGCGGTCGATGGCGAGCTCGAACGCCTCACGGACCTTCGGCTCGCGCGCGAGGGGCGAGTCGATGCGCCCCGGCTTCTCCCCGAGGCCCTTCACGTTTCCTACGTTGAGGCCGATGCCCTGGTAGCCGAGCGAGGGCGAGTTGAAGAGCTGGAGACCGGGTTCGGTCAGCGCGCTGCGGACGTCGACGGGTGTCATCTGGTCGCCGACCTGGATGTCGCCGGAGCGCAGGTTGGCCAGGCGGACGTTGCCGTCGGGTATCGGCTTGTAGATCACCTTGTCGAGGTGGACCTGGTCGGCCGCGTAGTAGTGGGGGTCCTTGGCGAGCACGATGCGGTCGCCGCCGACGCGCTCCACGTACTTGAACGGGCCGACGCAGGAAGGGTGGTTGGTGAAGTTCTTGCCGTACTTCTTGAGCGCCGTGGGCGACATCACCATGCCGGAGCGGTCCGCCAGGACGGCGGTCAGCGGCACGTAGGCCTGCTTGAGCGTGAGCTTCACGGTGTACGGTCCGGTCGCCTCCGCCTCGGCCAGCGGGGCGAGTTCGGTGGCGCGCGCCGAGCCCGCGAGGTCGCGGTGCCGGAGCAGCGAGGTGACGGCGGCGTCCGCGTCCAGCTTCGTGCCGTCGCTGAACCTCAGGCCCTTGCGCAGGCCGAAGGTGACGGTGCGGCCGTCCTTCGACGTCTTGGGCAGCGCGGTGGCGAGCTGCGGGATCACGGTCCCGTGCTCGTCGATGTCGTAGAGCTTCTCGCACATCCCGGCGAAGACGGTGCGGCCCACGAGGGTCTGCGCGAGGGTCGGATCGAGCTTGTCCGGGTCGGCGTTGAGGGCGACGGTGAGGGTTCCGCCGTCGCGCACGGGACGGTCGTCGGTCATGCGCTCACCGCCGACCTCGGTGGCCGATGACTGCAAGGAGCCGCAGCCTCCCGTTGTGGACATCACCAGGGCAACTGCCGCGAGGGCAACCGCTTTTCGGCGCACGAGTAGGTACCTCCGCCAGGGGTGGTTCCGGGCTGATCGTGGACGATCAAGGAATACGGCAGAACGTATTTCGCATACAGTCCGCACACAAGAGGCCTGTCCGGATGCCGGACCAGATTTGATGAAGATTGAATAACCGAGCGCGACATTCGGCGGACTCCCGTCCATCAAGTGGCAGGGCGTCCAAAACAGGCGGTTACGCGCGAGCTGGGCCGTCGGGCATGGCAGGGCGCCGAACTGGTCGGTCTGTGGACGGCGATGCCGGCGGCCGGCGCGAGAAGATGAGGAAGAGCGGGCCCGAGACGACGGGGGGTGCACCTCGGACCCACGGGGGTGACTACTGATCACCCGTGGAAGTGATGACCGACCAGCCTTTCGATCAACGCCCAGAGAGCTCGAGCTCCCAGAGCAACGGCCAGCCGATCCGCAAACTCGCGCGACTTCCCTTTCTGCCGGGAAGGTTGCGACGCTTCCGCCACTTCACACCTCATCTCCGGGGCGTGCGTCCCTACACCTGGCGTGGAGGGCCGCCCCCCTCTTCCTGAGATGAGCCGCTTCGAGGCTACTGCCGACAGCTCTCGATGTCCGGCGAACTTGGGACGACGTACCACTCACGCCACTCGGCGGGCCGTTGTCAGTGCGCCGCGCTAGTCTCCGCGCAACTGACCGTTCACCCCGTTCTGGGAGGTTTTCATGGCCTCGCGTCTCAACCCGTACCTCAGCTTCGGCGGCGACGCCCGCCAGGCTCTGGAGTTCTACAAGGAGGTCTTCGGCGGCGAGCTGGCCCTCAACACCTTCGGCGAAGCCGGCCAGCAGGGCACTCCGGACGCCGACAAGATCATGCACGGCATGCTGGAGGCACCGAACGGCTTCACCCTGATGGGCGCCGACACCCCGCCGGGCATGGACCACACCCCGGGCAACAACTTCTCGGTGAGCCTGAGCGGAGACGACGACGCCGAGCTGCGCGGGTACTGGGAGAAGCTGTCCGCCGGCGGCACGGTGGCCGTCCCGATGGAGAAGCAGATGTGGGGTGACGTGTTCGGCATGTGCACGGACCGCTTCAGCATCCCCTGGATGGTCAACATCAGCGAGCCGCAGAGCTGACCGCCCACCCAGAATTGATTGGTTCCGGCTCCGGGGCCGGGGTCCTGCCGGGCCCCGGTCGCGGGCTCTGAGCAGCGCGCCTACGGTGTGACGGGGATGTCTTGTGTGGCGGGGGCGTCTGGAGGCACCGATGGACCGCTCGCCCGCGCCGGAGCCCTTCGAGGCCGTACAGACCGCATCATCCACGGCCTCCGCTCCCCCGCATCCGAGCGGCGGGCGGCACGAACACCGCTGGCTGATCCTCGGGATCGTGGGGATCGCCCAGCTCATGGTGGTCCTCGACGCGACGATCGTGAACATCGCGCTGCCATCGGCCCAGCAGGACCTCGGGTTCAGCGACGGCAACCGCCAGTGGATCGTCACCGCGTACGCGCTCGCCTTCGGCAGCCTGCTGCTCCTCGGCGGCCGGATCGCCGACCTGGTGGGCCGCAAGCTCGTGTTCCTCGCCGGTCTCGGCGGCTTCGCGCTCGCCTCCGCCCTCGGCGGCGCGGCGACCAGCTTCACCATGCTGGTGGTGGCCCGCGCCCTCCAGGGCGTCTTCGGCGCGCTCCTCGCGCCCGCCGCCCTGTCCCTGCTCACCACGACGTTCACGGACCCCAAGGAACGGGCGAAGGCGTTCGGCATCTACGGCGCCATCGCGGGCGCGGGCGGCGCGGTCGGCCTGCTCCTCGGCGGCGTACTGACCGAGTATCTGGACTGGCGCTGGTGTCTGTACGTGAACCTGATCTTCGCGGTGCTCGCCATGCTGGGCGGCGCCCGCCTGCTGCACGGGGGCAGGCCCGCCGACCGCCCGAAGCTGGACGTACCCGGCACCCTGCTGGTCTCCGCGGGCCTGTTCTGCATCGTCTACGGCTTCTCCAACGCCGAGACGCACGCCTGGAGCGACGTCGACACCTGGGGGTTCCTGGTGGTCGGCGCCGTCCTGGTGGCCGCCTTCGCCTGGTGGCAGACGCGCGCGGAGCATCCGCTGCTTCCGCTGCGGGTGGTGCTCGACCGCGACCGCGGGGCGTCGTTCCTCGCGATGTTCATCTCCGGCGCGGGCATGTTCGGTGTCTTCTTGTTTCTCACGTACTACCTCCAGCAGATCCTCGGCTACACCCCGGTCAAGACGGGACTCGCCTTCCTGCCGATGGTCGCCGTGATGGTGGTGATCTCGGTCGTCACGACCAACCTGCTCGTGCCGCGGTTCGGCGCGAAGCCGATCGTGCCGCTCGGCATGGGTCTCGCGGCGGCCGCGATGGCCTGGCTCACCGCCCTGGACGTGCACAGCGGCTACGCGGCACACGTGCTGCCGCCGCTGCTCGTCGCCGGTCTCGGCCTCGGCCTGGTGTTCGCCCCGGCGATGAGCATGGCGACCGCGGGCGTCGCCGCGCATGACGCGGGTGTGGCGTCGGCGATGGTCAACACCAGCCAGCAGGTGGGCGGTTCGATCGGCACCGCCCTGCTCAACTCCCTCGCCACCAGCGCCGCCGCCAACTACCTCGTGGGCAGGCAGCCGACGCCCGAGGTGCGCGCCCAGTCGGCGATGGAGAGTTACTCGACCGCGTACTGGTGGTCGGCGGTCTTCTTCGCGGTCGGACTGATCGTTACTGTCGTGCTCTACCGCAGAGGAGCTCCGGTCCACTCGGAAGCGGCCGGCGGCACGGCGCACATGTAGAGCGACGGTGGGGCAATGGTCTCGACAGAGAAGGCATCGGCGACGGACAGCGCCGACGGCGGCGTCGCGCTGAAGTCGGCGCGGGGCCGCTGGGTGCTCGCCTGCGCCGTCCTCGCGTCCGGCATGGCGATGCTGGACGGCACGGTGGTGAACGTCGCCCTGCCCACGCTCGGCCGCGACCTGGACACCTCGCTCGCGTCCCTGCAGTGGGTCGTCAACGCCTACATGCTCACGCTCTCGGCGCTGCTGCTGCTCGGCGGGGCGCTCGGCGACCGCATCGGGCGGCGGCGCACCCTGGTCATCGGCGTCGTGTGGTTCGCCATCGCCTCCGCCCTGTGCGGGCTGGCGCAGGACGCGGGGATGCTCATCGCGGCGCGGGCACTGCAGGGCATCGGCGGTGCGCTGCTCACGCCGGGTTCGCTCGCCCTGGTGCGTACGTCGTTCAGGCCGCAGGACCAGGCGCGCGCGGTGGGCGCCTGGTCGGGGCTCGGCGGGGTCGCGGGCGCGGTCGGGCCGTTCCTGGGCGGCTGGCTGATCGACGGGCCCGGCTGGCGGTGGATCTTCCTGATCAACATTCCGCTGGCCGCGCTCGTGCTCTTCGCGGTGCGTCATGTGCCGGAGAGCCGGGCCGAAGGCGCCGCCGAGAAGCCGTTCGACGTGACGGGGGCGTGCCTGGCGGCACTGTTCCTCGCGGGCATCAGCTTCGCGCTGATCGGCGCCGCGGGAGACTCGTCGAAGGCTGCGGCCATCCTGCCGGGGCTCGGCGGACTCGCGGCGGGTGCCGCCTTCGTCGTGGTGGAGCACCGCCGCCGCAACCCGATGCTTCCGCTCTCCCTCTTCCGCTCCCGCCTGTTCAGCGCGGCCAACGTCATGACGCTGTGCCTGTACGCGGCCATCGGCGGGCTCTTGTTCATGCTGCCGGTGCAGTTGCAGACGACACTCGGCTACGACGCGCTGCAGGCGGGCACGGCGACGCTCCCGATCACGGTCCTGATGCTGCTGCTCTCGGCCGCCGCAGGAGATCTGTCGCGGCGGGTCGGCCCCACATTGCCACTGGTCGCGGGCCCGTTGATCGCGGGCGCCGGGGCGCTCCTGATGCTGCGGATCGAGCCGGGCGCCGCGTACGTCACGGAGGTCCTGCCCGCGGTCGTGGTCCTCGGCCTGGGGATGAGCCTGTTCGTGGCTCCGCTGACGGCGACGGTCCTCGCCTCGGTCGACGCGGGGCGCGCGGGCCTGGCGAGCGGCGTCAACAACACCGCGGCGCGGGTGGCCCAGATGCTCGTCGTCGCGGCGCTGCCGCTTGCGGTGGGGCTCTCCGGTACGGCGTACGCGGATCCGGACGCGCTGAACACGGCGTTCGGCAAGGCGGCCGTGGGCTGCGCGGGCCTGTTCGTCCTCGCGGCGGCAGCGGCGGCCGCCTTCATCCGCCCGCGCCCTGCCTCCTGGCACGAGGACCCGGGGAACACGCCGCGCTGCAAGTCCCATCTGGGCGTCAGCTCACCGCCGTTGGAGCCGGGCAAGGACTGCGCGGGATAGGGCCGCCGCCGGGGCCGTCGGTCAGGCGATCGCATCGGGTGCGTCGCGCACGAAGAGGGTGACCGACACGCTCTCCTTGAAACCGTTGCGCCGCATCAGTGCGGCGGACGCGGTGTTGCGCGACTCGACATCGGTCACGACGGCGGTGGCACCGGCGGCGGTCAGCGTCGCGCAACAGGCCTGCACCAGATGGCTGGCGACGCCCTGCCCCTGGTAGGCGGGGGCGCTGGCGATCCACTCCAGGTTCCCCCAGTCCGTACGCTGGTCGAATCCCATCGAGCCGATGACGAACCCGGCGAGCGCGTCACCGTCGAGCGCCACCCAGCAGGAGGAGGCATCGGCGTCCATGTGCCCGGCGATCGCCGAAAGGGACCAGGACGTGTACGGCTTCACCGAGGTGTCGTACAGCTCGCGCCCCAGGGCGAGGACGTCGGCCAGATGGGTGGGAGCCATCCGTTCGAGAACGATCGGGGACCGCTGATGAGCGGCTGCGGCGGACATCGGACCTCCCAGGGGACTGACGCCGGGACCTGCACGGGGGCGGGCACGGTGGCCGGCTGCCTCTCACGCTATGAGGGCTCGGGGTGTCGCGCACGCCAGGACCGGCCGCCACCGGGCCCCCGCGGGACCAAGAAGCCCTTTAGCAGACTCCCCTCTTGAGCGCCTATCGTGGTGCGCATGTCCGCTCCTGAGCTGATCCGCATCGTCTCCCGCTCCTCCCCCATGGCGCTGGCCCAGGTGGAGCGCGTACGCACCGAACTCGCCGCGCTGCACCCCGGGATCCGCACCGAGGTCGTGCCGGTCACGACCTCCGGCGACCGCTGGATGGGGGACCTCGCGAAGCTCGGCGGCAAGGGCGCGTTCACCAAGGAGGTCGACGCGGCGCTGCTCGCCGGTGAGGCGGACCTCGCGGTGCACTGCGTCAAGGACGTACCGGCGGACCGGCCGCTTCCGGCGGGCACCACGTTCGCCGCGTTCCTCAAGCGGGACGACATCCGTGACGCGCTCATCCACCCCGGCGGGCTCACCCTGGACGAGCTGCCCGCAGGAACCCGCATCGGCACGTCTTCCGTGCGCCGCATCGCCCAACTCGCCGCATCGCACCCGGAGTTGGAGTGCGTGCCGATGCGCGGGAACGCCGGGCGCCGGATGGAGAAGCTGGCCGCGGGCGACGCGGACGCGCTGCTGCTCGCGGTGTCGGGCCTTGAGCGCATCGACCGTATGGACGTGGTCACCGAGGTCCTTTCGGTGGAGACGATGTGCCCGCCGATCGGCGCCGGGATCCTGGCGCTGCAGTGCCGCGAGGACGACACGCGGACCATCGACGCCGTGTCGGGCCTCGGCGACCCCGAGGCCTGGCGGGAGGCCACCGCCGAGCGCATGTTCCTGCACGTCCTGCAAGGGCACTGCAACTCCCCCATCGCCGGGTACGCGCGCTGCGAGCGGGGCGGCGAGCTTTCACTGCGCGCCCGCGTCTTCACCCCGGACGGCAAGACGGTCCTCAACGCCCACGAGTGGGCCGGGCCGCTCGACCCGGCGACGCTCGGCACGTCCGTGGCGGTCACGCTGCTGCGTCAGGGAGCCCGCGAACTGATCGACTCCATCGCGCACTGACAGTGCCGACGGCAGTCACAGCACTGACAGCACTTCCGGCGCTCATACGACGGTGACCTGCACGCCGACGGCGGCGATGGCCTCGAGTTCGCCCCGGGGCGCACCGGCGTCGGTCACCAGGGTGTGCACGCCGGCCGTCGGGCAGATCTTGGCGAACGTCGCCCTGCCGATCTTGGTGTGGTCGGCGACCACGACGGTGCGGCCGCTGTGGCAGGCGAAGGCACGGTCGGTGGCCGCCTCCAACTGGTCGTGCGTGGTGCACCCGTGGACGGCGCTGATGCCGTCCACGCCGAGGAACGCGATGTCCGTGTGGTGGTCGGCGAGGGTCTTCTCGGCGATGGGGCCGACCAGTTCGTAGCTCTCGCTGCGGGCGGTGCCGCCGATCACGATCAGCGTGACGGTCGGGCGCAGCACGAGGGCGGCCGCGATGTTGACGGCGTTGGTGACGATCGTGACGGGGCCACGGTCGGCGAGCCGTCGGGCCACTTCCGTGGTGGTGCTGCCGCCGGTGAGACCGACCACCGCACCGGCGGGGACCAGCTGGGCGGCGGCCTGCGCGATGGCCTGTTTCTGCGGGGAGCGCTGGTCGACCCGGTGCCGGAGCGGAACCTCGATGCTCAGGCCGCCGAGGACCGCGCCGCCATGCGTACGCTCGAGCAGCCGCTCATCGCTCAACTGCCGCAGGTCACGGCGCACGGTGGCCTGCGAGACCCCGAGGAGCCGGGACAACTGCGCCACGTCCGCGCTGCCTTGGGCAGCGACATGCTCAAGTATCCGCGCCTGGCGGTCGCTTCTCAGCACTGGGCGAGCATAGTCCGGGGCGGCCGATACGAGCAGGGTCCCGCAGAATTGGTGCGCGTTTCTGCGCGAGTGCGCCAAGTGCTTCTCAGTCCCCTTCTCTTGACATGACCGAAGCTGCTCGCTTAACTCCCTGGCACGCCGATGCCGAGCACTCGGCGCAGAGGTACGCCCAGCCGGTAGTTGGCCTTGGCCATGAGCCCGGACTAAGTCGCCAGGACCCTTTGCGTGTCCGAGGCGGGGACGTGCCCTCAGACATCTGGAGCTCTGAGATGAGCCTCAATCGTGTTCTGCGCAGGGGTATCGCCGCGTCCGCGGCCCTCACGGCCACCGCGGCCGCCTGCCTGCTCACCCCGTCGACGGCGTCCGCCGGCGCGACCGCCGCCGCGCCGCCACCGCCCCATGCCGGGTTCGACTACCAGATAGGCGGCTCGTACACGCCGCCCGCCGGGGTCGAGGTCGTCAGCCGGGACCCGGCG
>NZ_BAAAUG010000123.1:37724-51539 GCF_039533825.1 Streptomyces rectiviolaceus | reverse complement strand
CCCCCGCGCCCGGCCTGTACAACATCTGCTACCTCAACGCCTTCCAGGCCCAGCCCGGGGCCGAAGGGGACTGGGATCCCGACCTGCTGCTGCGGGACGCCGACGGCGATGTCGTGTACGACGGCGAGTGGGGCGAGGCCGTCCTGGACATCCGCACCGCGGGCAAGCGCGAGCGGATCGCCGCCAAGGTCGGCGGCTGGATCGACGGCTGTACCGACAAGGGCTTCCAGGCCGTGGAGCCGGACAACTACGACACCTTCACCCGCTTCCCGGACCTCCTGACGGCCGATCAGGCCATGTCCTACATCGCGCTGCTCTCCGCGCACGCCCACGAACAGGGCCTGGCCGCCGCGCAGAAGAACACCCCCCAGCTGGCCGGTGAGCGCGATCGGACCGGGCTCGACTTCGCCGTCGCCGAGGAGTGCGGCGCGTACGACGAGTGCGGGGAGTACACCGACGCGTTCGGCGACGACGTCGTGGTCATCGAGTACACGGCCGACGGTCTGCACAAGGCCTGCGCGGGCTGGGGCGACCGGCTGAGCATCGTGCGCCGCGACGTCGCCGTGTCACCCGCGGGCAGCAGCGGATACGTACGCCAGACCTGCTGACCCACTGACCCATGGCCGTTCCGCGCGTCCGCGATCCGCGATCCGCGACGCGCGGGACACCTTGCCGTGCGGTTCACCTTCCCGCGCCGCGGGCGCACCCGATCCCCCTGGAGGCAGTGATGACCGCAGGACCCCGAGCGACGGGAAGACCGTCGCGGCGCAGTGTGCTGCGCGCGGGCGGCGCGGCGGCGTTCGTGGCGGGCGGGGGCGCGCTTGCCGGCTGCGGAACGGGGCCCGCCGACGGGGTCGGACCCGACGGGCGGGTGACCATCCAGCTGTGGCACGGCCAGACGGACACCGCCGCCAAGGTCATCAAGGGGCTTGTCGGGCGCTTCCACGCCGCCCATCCGGACATCCGCGTCGACCTGGGCGGCGGTGTGCTCGCCGACGCCATGCTGCAGAAGGTCACCGCCGCGCTCGCCGCGGGCTCCTACCCCGATGTCGCCTACGTCTTCGGCTCCGACCTGGCAAGCGTCGCCCGGAGCCCGGAGGTGGTCGACCTGACCGCCCACGTGCGCGAGGGGCCGACCCCTTGGCGCGACTTCTGGGCGCCGGCCCGGCAGGCCGTCACCATCAACGGCCGGGTCCGTGCGATGCCCGCGCTCCTGGACTGCCTCGCCGTGGTCTGCAACAAGAAGCTGTTCGCCGAGGCGGGGATCGATCTGCCCGAGGCCGGCTGGACCTGGCAGGAGTTCACCGACACCGCCCGCCGGCTGACCGATGCCTCCCGGGGACGGTTCGGCACCGGCTGGCCCGGCACCGGTGACGAGGACACCGTGTGGCGGATGTGGCCGATGGTGTGGGACCTGGGCGGTGACGTGATCGCCGACGACGGGCACGGCATCGGCTTCGCGCAGGAGGGCGTACGCGCCCTTGAGGTCGTACGGGACCTGGCGCGCGACAAGAGCGTCTACATCGACCCCAAGCCCGGCAGCGAGCAGATGTACCAGGTCTTCCTGTCCGGGCGGATGGGCATGGTGCCCACCGGCCCCTGGCAGCTTCCCGACATCGCACAGGCCAAGGTCGACTACCACGTGGTGCCTCTGCCCAGCTTCAGCCGCCGACCCGTGACCATCTCGGGACCCGACACCTGGACGGTGTTCGACAACGGCTCGGCCCGGACGAAGGCGGCCCGCACCTTCGTCACCTGGCTCAACCAACCCGGCCAGGACAGCCGATGGGCCGTCGAGGCGGGCAGCCTTCCGCTGAGCCGCCGCAGCCAGGCCCTTCCGGCCTGGCGGGAGCATGCCGACCGGATGCCCGGCCTCCCGGTGTTCACCGAAGCGGTCGCCGCCGCGCGGGTACGTCCCGTGCACGCCGCCTACCCCCGCATCTCCCAGTCCCTGGGGCAGGCGGTCGTCTCCGTGCTGCTCGGCCGCAAAAGCCCCGCCGACGCGGTGCGCTCATGCGCCGAAGAGGCCAACGCAGCCCTGCTGATCCCGCGTTGAGGACATTGAGGACGTTGAAGACACTGAGGACACTGAGGACGTTGAGGACCCTGATATGCCGCCACTTCCCCGCCCCCTGACCCTGCCGCCGGATCCGTCCGGCCGACGTGCCCTGCGCCGCCGGCGCCGCGGTGAGACCGCCACCGCCTGGGCGTTCATCTCCCCCGCGGTGCTCGTCATCCTCGGCCTGAGCGTCCTGCCCGTCGTGTGGTCGCTGCTGCTGTCCTTCCAGGCCAACGACCTGGTCACGCCGAGCCGTTGGGTGGGGCTCGACAACTACCGCGCGCTGTCCCAGGACCCGCACTTCAGCCAGGCCGTGCGCAACACCCTGCTCTACACCCTCTTGTACGTGCCTTTGAGCATCGCCATCGGACTCGCCCTCGCCCTGGCGCTGAACCGGCGGATCCGGTTCGTCGGCCTGTACCGCACCTTGTTCTTCGTGCCGTTCGTCATCTCGGCCACCGCCCAGGGCGTGCTGTTCTCCTTCATACTCGACCCCGACTTCGGGGCGGCCAACTCCGTCCTTCACCACCTGGGAATCTCGCCGCAGGGCTTCCTCACCGACTCGTCGCAGGCGCTGTTCGTGCTGGTCGCCATCACCCTGTGGAGCGGCACGGGGCTGTGCACCGTCATCTACCTGGCCGCGCTCCAGGACGTCGATCAGTCGCTGATCGAGGCGGCCCGCCTGGACGGCGCGGGGCGGTGGCATCTGCTGCGGCACGTGACGCTGCCCGCGCTCTCCCCGGTCAGCGTGTTCCTGCTGCTGTGGCAGACCATCCAGTCCCTCCAGGTCTTCGACCTCGTCTATGTGACCACCAAGGGCGGGCCCCTCGGCTCGACGACGGTGATCGTCTACTTCATCTGGGAGCAGGCCTTCAAGAACTTCACCGCCGGGTACGGCGCCGCGGCCGCCTACGTCCTGGCGCTCGCCCTGTTCGTGGTGGCCGCCGTGCTGCGCGTGGCCCGAGGCCGTGAGCGCACCCTTCGTACGAAAGCAGCCGCCTGATGACCGCGACCACCACCGCGCCCGGGAGCACCGCACGCCGGACCACCGAGCCCGCGGCTGTGCGCCACCGCCGCTTCAGGCTGCCCTTCAGCGGCTGGCACGCGCTGCTCGCACCGCTGGCGCTGCTCTTCGCGGTGCCGCTGATCTGGCTGCTCCTGAGCTCGGTGATGAGCAACGCGGAGATCAACCGTTTCCCGCCCGCGCTGTGGCCCTCCGGGATCGACCTGGGCGGCTACCGCTACGTCCTCGGCAACGCCATGTTCCCGCGGTGGCTGCTGAACTCGGCGATCGTCTCCGCCGTGGCCGTCGCCTCGAACCTCGTCTTCGGCGCCCTCGGCGGCTACGCGTTCGCGCGGATGCGCTTTCGCGGCTCGCGGACGCTGCTCGTGCTGATGCTGGCGACGATGGCGGTGCCCTTCCAGCTGACGATGATCCCGACCTTCCTGGTGATGAAGAAGCTGGGCCTCATCGACACCCTCGGCGCGCTGATCGTGCCCTCCCTCGTCACACCGTTCGCGGTCTTCCTGCTGCGGCAGTTCTTCCTCTCCCTGCCCAGGGAGCTGGAGGAGGCCGCCTGGATCGACGGCTGTTCGAGGCTGCGGGTCCTGTGCGCGATCGTGCTGCCGCTTGCGCGGCCCGCCCTTGCCACGGTGGCCGTACTGACCTTCCTCACCACGTGGAACGACCTGACCTGGCCGCTGATCGCGATCAACCACGACACCCAGTACACGCTGCAGTTGGGTCTGACCACCTTCCAGGGGCAGCACCACACCCGCTGGTCCGCGGTCATGGCGGGCAATGTGATCACCGTCCTGCCGGTCCTGCTCGCGTTCCTCGTCGCGCAGAAGGCCTTCATCCGCTCGGTCACCTCCAGCGGCCTGAAGGGCTGACCCTCCCCGCCCCTCCCCTCCCGCTCCTCTCCTCCCGTCCCTCTCCCCTCGCACGATCCGAAGGAACTCGATGCCCCACTCGTACGACCTGCTCGTCATCGGGGACGCCAACCCCGACGTGATCCTGGGCCCGCTGAACGGCCCGCTCGCCTTCGGCCAGCGCGAACAGCTCGTCGATGCCGGGTCCCTCACCCTCGGCGGCTCGGCCGCGATCATGGCGTGCGGGGCCGCGCGCCTGGGATTGAAGGTGGCCTTCGCCGGTCGCGTCGGCGACGACGACGCGGGCCGCTACCTGCGCGACGCGCTCACCGCCCGCGGCGTCGACACCCGGGCGCTGCACCTGGACGCCTCCCGGCCGACGCCGCTCACCGTGGTGCTGACGCAGGGCGACGACCGCGCCATCCTCACCGCTCCGGGCACCCTGACCGCCATCAGCGGCGACGACGTCCCGACGGAACTGCTCGCCGACTCCCGGCATGTCCACGCCGCCTCGTACTTCCTGCAGCCCCGCCTCGCCGCCGACCTGCCCCAGCTCTTCCGCACCGCGCGATGGCACGGCGCGAGCACATCCTTGGACACCCAGGACGACCCGTCGGGGCAGTGGGAGCCGACGGCCATCGACGCCGTCCTCGCCGAGACCGACATCCTGCTGCCCAACGCCCAAGAAGCCCTTCACCTGGCCGGGCTGCCGTCCGGCAGTCCACGGCAAGCGGCTGAACTGCTCGCCGCCCGCGTCCCGTTGGTCGCCGTCAAGAACGGCGCCGCGGGCGCCCTGTGCCACAACGGCCACACGCTGCTCACCGCACCGGCCCTCCCCCTGACTCCCGTCGACACCGTCGGCGCCGGAGACAGCTTCGACGCCGGGTTCATCGCCGCCCTCCTCGAAGGACGGCCCCCGCACGAGGCACTGCGGTTCGCCGCGGCCTGCGGATCCCTGTCCACCCGCGCCAACGGCGGCACCCCGGCCCAGCCCACGCGAGACGAAGTCCTCGCCCACACCACTCTGAGCGGAGCGCACGTCTCATGAACCACCCCAAGATCGCCTTCATCGGTGCCGGCAGCGTCGTCTTCACCCAGGGCCTGCTCGCCGACCTCTTCGCCTTCCCCGAGCTGAAGGGCGCCCACATCGCCCTGCACGACATCGACCCCGAACGCCTGACCACGGCGCAGGCCGCGGCCGACCACATCGCCGAGCACCTCGGCGCGCACGCCACCGCCACCGTCACCGGCCACGCCGACCGCCGCGAGGCCCTGGCAGGCGCGGACTTCGTCATCAACATCGTGCAGGTCGGCATGGGCGAGGCCACCCGCACCGACTTCGAGGTCCCCGCCCGCCACGGGGTGCGCCAGACCATCGGCGACACCCTCGGCGTCGGCGGCATCTTCCGCGCGCTGCGCACCTTCCCGCTCCTGAAGGCACTCGGCGATGACATCGCCGAACTGTGCCCCGAGGCATGGCTCCTGAACTACACCAACCCCATGGCCATGAACATCCAGTACCTCACCGAGGCCACAGGGCTGACCCGGGTGGTGGGTCTGTGCCACTCCGTCTACTGGACGATGCGGGACCTGGCCGAACTTGTGAACGTCCCGTACGAGGAGATCACCTACCGGGCGGCGGGCGTCAACCACCAGGCGTGGGTGCTGAGGTTCGAGCACCAGGGCAGCGACCTCTACCCCCGGCTCGACGAACTCATCGCGCGGGACGCGCAGTTGAGGCGCCGGGTCCGCGTCGACATGTACCGGCGGCTCGGCTACTACCCCACAGAGACCAGCGAGCACTCCTCCGAGTACGTCCCCTGGTACCTGCACCACGACAGCGAGATCGAGCGCCTGCGCCTGCCGGTCGGCGCCTACCTCGGCATCGTCGACGAGAACGTAGCCGCCTACCACCACACCCGCGACGCCTTGGCCACCGGCGAACCGCTCACCGTCGAGGGCACCATGGAGTACGCCCCGCAGATCATCCACAGCATCGTGACCGGCACCCCGCGCACCGTCTACGGCAACGTCCCCAACCACGGCCTGATCGACAACCTCCCGGGCCACGGCGTGGTCGAAGTGCCCTGCCTCGTCGACGCGTCCGGCATCCAGCCCACCCGCGCGGGATCCCTGCCCCCGCAGCTTGCCGCGCTCAACCGCGCCTACCTCAGCATGAACGACCTGGTCGTCCGCGCCGCCATCGACGACGAACCACGCCACATCCGACAAGCGGCGATGACCGACCCGGCGACCGCCGCGGCCCTTCCCGTGGAGCAGATCTGGCGGCTGTGCGACGACATGGTCCGCGCGCACACGGACCGCCTCCAGCCCGCCCTGCGCCAACTCCTGGGCGACTGACATACGTAAGATCGACATCGCGTCACATTTCGGCACGGAAACGGGCTGACGGCGCGTTGACCCGGCGGCGGCCTTCACCGGCTGCCGCCCCGAACGAAAGTCGCCCATGCACCGCCCGTATCGCCCGCACCGCCCGCACCGCTCGCGCCCGGGCCGGCTGGCCGCCTGCGCCGCCGCCCTTTTCCTGGCCGCCGCCTGCGCCACCGACGACGGCAAGGACACCCCGGCCGCCACGGAGCGGGCGGAGGCCGTGCGCACACCGGAGGCCGACGCCGTCTTCGACTACCAACTCGGCGGCCCGTACGCGCCTGACGACGCCGTACAGGCGGTCTCGCGCGACCGCTCCGCCGAGCCGGCCAAGGGCCTGTACAACGTGTGCTACGTCAACGCCTTCCAGACCCAGCCGGGCGACGACGCCATCACCTGGTGGAAGAAGAAGCACCCCGATCTGCTCCTGAAGGACGACGACGGCTCCCTGGTGATCGACGACGACTGGGAGGAGCCGCTCCTGGACATCTCCACGCCCGGCAAGCGCCGGGAGCTCATGGACGTCGTCGGGCCGTGGATCGACGGCTGCGCGGAGTCGGGCCACGACGCCGTCGAGCCCGACAACCTGGACTCCTACGAGCGTTCCGACGATCTCCTCACGCCTGAACACGCCGCCGACTTCGCCAAGTTGCTCGCCGAGCGGGCCCATGACCGTGGTCTGGCCATCGCCCAGAAGAACACCACCGACCTCCTTCCTGAGCGCGACCGCATCGGGTTCGACTTCGCCGTCGTGGAGGAGTGCGCGGCGTACAAGGAGTGCGGCGACTTCGCCGACGCCTACGACGACAAGGTCTTCGCCGTCGAGTACACCCGCGAGGACTACCGCAACGCCTGCGACGCCTGGGGGCCTCGCCTGTCCATCACACTGCGCGACCGCGACGTCACCCCCAAGGGCACAAAGGGATACGTCTTCGCGCAGTGCTGATGCCCCCGCCCGCTCCTGACCGTTTCACCCTTCGTCGTGCCCGAAGAGGGCTCTCCCGGCGCCCGGGTTGCCTCAACCACCCGCACGGGCAACGGAATTCGGGATTCCATCCGCGAGTACGGGACCGGATCCACTACACAGGAAGGTGATGTGCCCACGCCAGAAATGGAGGTATCCGTATGGCGATACGGATCATGCACCGCAACCGTTTGACGGGGGTCGCGCTCGCCGTCACCACCGGCCTCTTCTGCACCGTCTCGGCGCAGTCGGCCGGGGCGGACGAACCGGCCGCACGCCACTGCGTTCTGGACGCGTCCACCGGAAAGCAGCGCTGCTTCGACACGTTCACCGCAGCCATGGACCTGGCCAAGGCCAGGACCACGGCCAAGGGAGACACGGCAGCGGCCGGGGATGTCATCCAGGGAACGTTCTTCACGGACCCCGGCTTCTCCGGTGACTCTCTCACCATCAGCGGGCCCTCACTGTGCGAGAAGGACGGCTGGGTCAACTGGCAGTACGACCTCGGCGACGACTGGAAGAACCGCATCTCCTCGGTCCAGCCCTGGGGCAACTGCGCGATCTGGCTCTACCCGGAGCCCGGTCTCGGCGGCGACCGCGACGGACCGTTCGACGAGAACACCGCCGACGTCGGCCAGATGATGAACGACCGCACCCAGTCCATCGGCTTCAGCTAGAGCGTGCGGCCGGAGCGCTGCCGCTCTCGCACACGCCGTACCCCCCACCTGCTTCACCTTCCCCCCACTGGAGATCACACATGATCACCCGTACCCGTCTGACCGTCCTGCTGGCGGCGATGGCCACCGCGGGCGGCATGGCCCTCGCGCCCGCCGCGCAGGCCGACGAAGAGCCCCCCACCATCCGCGAGTTGCTCGACAAGTGCGACAACGGCACCGACTCGTGCGTCTTCCACCCCGAAGGGCCCGGCACCGATTCGATGGGCGAGGCCCACCAGGTGGGTGACAGCGCCTACAACTGCACGCCGGACCTGCAGCGCTCCAGCATCTCCTGGGCCGACACGACCGGCGAGTCGAACAGCGTCGGAGTCTCCCTCAGCGCGGAGTACGGCTTCGCCGAGGTCTTCAAGGTGAGCATCGAGACCTCCTACGGGCACACCTGGGAGAGCTCGCACACCGAGACCGACACCACCAACGTCGACGTCCGCCCCGGTGAGGTCGGCTGGGTCACCAGGGAATCCCAGATGCAGCGCGTCAAGGGCACCTACGAGCTGCACTTCCCGGACAGGTTCCACGGCCACTACATCTGGTACGCCCCCTTCGACGCGACCGGCCCCAAGCCGGACGCGCCCAGCACCAAGACACAGCACACCCGCCCCATGACGGAGCAGGAGAAGGCCGAACACTGCGGCTGACTCACCCACCCCGCCACCCAGGCCTCTCAGGCCTGGGTGGCCCCCTCGATGCGCCCGCTTGCTGATCTCGCGCCGGTCAGCCCACCAGCACTCCGGTGAGCAGATGGCTCCCGAGCTGGGTGAGTGTGTGGTGCATGTGGTGACGTTCCCTGGTGCTGGCGATGAGACCGGCGCGGCGCAGTACGGAGGCGTGCTCGCTCGCGGAGGACAGGGAGACTCCTGCGCAGCGCGCCAACTCGCTGGTGGTACAGGGCACTTGGAGTGCCTCCAGGACCGCAGCGCGGGTATGGCCGAGCAGCGGGGCCAGCCTGGCGTCCGGGGTGGCGAGCGCCTCTGGGTAGCGCAGTCGGGCGGGATAGACCAGGACCGGCCACAGATTCTCGTCCAGGAGGGCCACCGGCGTCCGGCGGCAGAAGTACGAGGGCACGAACAGCAGCCCGCGCCCCGCCAGCTGCACATCGCGTTCGACGGGGTAGTCGGCGAGCAGGACCGGGGGCTGCCAGCGCAGCACGGGCGCGAAGGTGCGCAGCATCTCTTCGGTGCCCAGGCGGCACTGGGTCTCGGTCCGATACCGCCGGTCGCCCTCGATGCGCGATGAGATGTCCCGCCAGGCGGGTTCCAGGACGGATGCGTGGTACTCCCGCAAGGCCTGGCCCAGGCGGTGCAGGGTGCTCACTTCGCCTTCGGCGAGTCTCCTGGCCCAAGGGGGCAACGGATTGTCGGACGCCAACAGGCCTACCTCAGTGCGCAGTTGGCTGCGCGGAGTGGAGAGCACCGCGTCGATCCCGCACTCAAGACCCCCTGAACCCTCCGCGGGAGTGAGGAAGTCCGGAAAGTAGCCGCGGGGCGGCATCAAAGGCGACAGGATCCGCAGCGTGCGGGCGGCGCGCGCAGACCTGCGGCGCCGCCAGCCGTCCAGCACGGGTTCCCGCCTCCTCTCGCGGAGTTGGTGCAAGCTGAGAACGGTTTCCCACAGTGGGTCCGGTTGTTCGGCGATCCTGGTGCGGGCCAGGTCTCCTGCACTGAAATGGATACGCAACACGGCTTCCCCCGATAGTCGGCCACGGCGTCTATTTTTTGAAGTACGCGTGTCCCGGACCGTCCGACGAGCCGGAACACCACTGCCTTATATTGGGACGATAGTGACGAGAACCGCGGTTCTCAAGCCGCCGCAAGGGTGACGCAGATACTGAAGCCGCTTTCAGGACACGAGAGTTGGACTGCGGCTCGGACAGGTTGGACAGGTTGGACAGGTTGGACAGGAGCGACAGACCATGCCTGACGCAGCGCGCGCCCACGTGGTCGCGGTGGCCGACGAGTTGTTCTACGCGCACGGCGTCCACGCGGTGACGATGCGGCGCGTCCGGGACACCGCGAGGGTTCCGCTCAAGCGGCTCTATGAGATGTTCCCGTCCAAGGACACGCTGCTGGCAGCCTGCCTCACCCGCCGCGACCTGACGGCCCGGTCGGCGATAGCGCAGCGGATCGAGTCGATCGAGGATCCGGTGGCCAAGGCCCTCGGCCCCTTCGACTTCCTGAACGACTGGTTCCACCAACCAGGGTTTCACGGCTGTGTGTTCGCCGGGGCGTTCGGGGAGGCGGGCGCCGCGTCACCGGTCGTCGTCACCGCGGTGCAGACACACAAACATGCCCTGCGTGAGCTGCTGACCGAACTGGTGGCGAAGACGGGCGTCCGGGACGCGGCGGCAGCGGGGGCGCAGTTGGCGGTGCTGTTCGACGGTGCGATGGCCATCGCCACCTTCACCGGCGACACCGACGCAGCGCTCCACGCCCGCCGGGCGGCACAGGCCGTGCTCGCCACCTCGACCTGATCGCGGGATGCCCGCCGCCACGGCCGCACGGCCCGCGGCGCCAGGGCCGCGGGCCACGCGTGTGCCAGGAGATGGTTGCGCATGTGTCTGTGCACCCCCGTGCCCTCAGATCCCCCAGAACCCTCAGAACCCTCAGATCCCCCGTTCGCGTCCCAGAGCCGTACTGCGGCCTGGCTGCGGCCTCCGGCGAAAGCCTGCCGCCCGCGCGCATGGCGCCGGTAGCTGTTTCGGGCACATCCGAAACAGCGGGCCCAGGTCGCCTTCGCCTCCGCACTCCCCGCCCGCCACCGCCGCCGGTTGCATAGGCTGGTGGAGGCAGTGCACCGGCAGCCCGTCGCCGGACGCCCTGTTCGCCGACGCACCGATCTCCGATCCGGGACCAGGTCCACCGCACGAGCAGGGAGGCAACCGTGCCGCAGCGCGCGACGCCCCTCTCGCCTGCCCGGGACTCGCGAGCCTCGCGCGTTCTCGTGCTCGCCTCCGCGGCGTTGCTCGCGCTCGTCACGCTGTTCGTTCCCTCGGCGTCGCTCTCCTCCCTCACGCCGCAGCCCGACGCCCCGTCGGCCGCCGCCCAATGGTGCGAGCAGCCGCAGGGCCGGCCCGGCCCGCACGCCGCCCTCCTGAACACACCCGCGGCCCGCGGTACACCGCCTGACGCGGCCCCCTTCCCTCACCCCGGGCTGATCACCGCCACGGCGACCGATTCGGCGTCACACCGCAGCCTCGGCGGACCGGACCAAGCGCTCTCGCAGGCCCCGTCCGACGCACAGAGTTCCGACGGCCCGGGCGCACCCCGTGCCCCGCCGTGTGCTCCACGCAGCGAACTCACCTTCGTCAGCGCCTGACCCGTCCGCGCACCACGTGCGGGGCGGTCGGGCCGCTGCCCCTTCGTCCTGCCGTGGAGCAGTCTCATGTCTCAGACCAAGTCCCGTGCGCCCTTGTGGCGTGCACTGTTCGCACTCGCGGTGATCGCCGCGTCCCTCGCCATCGCTCTCACCCAATCCGCCCGCCTGGGTCTCGACCTGCGGGGCGGCACCCAGATCGTCCTGGAGACCAAGGACTCCGCCGACCGCCCCGACCGCCCCGACCGGAAGATCAAGGCCGATCCCCGGTCCACCGACCGGGCCCTGGAGGTGCTGCGCCAACGCGTGGACGCGCTCGGTGTGTCCGAGCCGAGCCTGTCCCGCTCGGGCGACAACCGCATCATCGTCGAGCTGCCGGGAGTCCAGGACCCGCGCGAGGCGGCCGACGTGATCGGCCGTACCGCCCAGTTGACCATCCATCCCGTCTCCGGCGTCACCGACCGAGCCCCCGCGGGCGACGGCCGCAGCGCCGCCGACGGGTCCCGCACACTCCCCGATCCCGACCAGAAGGGCGCCTACCTGCGGCTCGGGGCGTCCGCGTTGACCGGCGACGGGGTGAAGGACGCCGAGGCCGCCTTCGACCAGCAGGGGATGGCGGGCTGGACCGTCGGCCTCACCTTCCGCGATGACGCGAGCGGTGACTGGGCCCGCGTCACCGGCGACGCAGCCTGCGCCGCCCAGGGTTCTCCCGAGCGGCGCGTGGCCATCGTCCTCGACGACAAGGTCATCTCCGCGCCGGGCATGAACCCCGAGGTGCCCTGCGACACCGGCATCACCGGCGGGGACACGCGTATCACCGGCGGGTTCTCCCAGGAACAGGCCCGTGACCTGGCCGCGCTGGTGAAGGGCGGCGCCCTGCCGGTGCCCGTCGACGTCGTCGAGCAGCGGACGGTCGGCGCGACGCTCGGTGCCGACGCCATCGCCGCGTCGACACAGGCCGCGCTCATCGGGCTCGCCCTCACCGCTCTGTTCATCATGGTCGTCTACCGACTCCTCGGAGCCCTCGCCACCCTCGCGCTCGCGCTCTACGGACTCATCTCCTATGCGGCCCTCGTCGCCCTGGGGGCGACGCTCACGCTGCCGGGTCTCGCCGGCTTCGTACTGGCGATCGGCATGGCCGTCGACGCGAACGTACTCGTCTTCGAACGGGCCCGCGAGGAGTACATCGGCGCACGGACGAAGTCGCTCGACAAGCCCCTCGCCCGCGGATTCGGCAAGGCGTGGAGCGCGGTCATCGACTCCAACATCACCACGCTGCTCGCCGCCGGCCTGCTGTTCTTCTTCGCCACCGGCCCCGTCAAGGGGTTCGGTGTGACGCTGTCCATCGGTGTCGTCGCGTCGATGGTGTCGGCGCTCGTCATCACCCGGGTGCTCGCCGAATTCGCGCTGCGGCGCCGCTCCGTGCGCAAGCGGCCCGGCATCACCGGTATCACCTCGACGGGGCGCGTGCGCGCGTGGCTGGCGCGGCGCGACCCGCAGATCGTGCGGCACCGCAGGCGCTGGCTGGGGGTCAGTGCGCTGCTCGTGGTGGTCGCGACCGCCGGGATCGTCCTGCGCGGCCTCGTCTTCGGTGTCGAGTTCACGGGCGGTCGGCTCGTCGAGTACTCCACGAGCCGGACGGTCGACGTCGACACGGCCCGGACCATCGTGGCCGACGCCGGCTTCCCCCGTGCCGTGGTCCAGGAGTCCGGCGACGACGACATCTCCGTACGCACGGGTGAGCTCACCGACGACGAACAGCACGCCATCAAGCGCGCGTTGGAGAAGCCGGGCGGTGAAGTGACGGTCGAGCGCGACGAGATGATCGGCCCGAGCCTCGGTGACGAGCTACGCACGAAGGCGCTGATCGCGCTGGGGATCGCCGTCGCCGCACAGCTCATCTATCTGAGCGTGCGGTTCCGGTGGACGTTCGCCGCGGCGGCGGTCAGCGCGATGGTGCACGACGTACTGGTCGTGGTGGGCCTGTTCGCCTGGCTCGGCAAACCGGTGGACAGTGTTTTCCTCGCCGCGCTGCTTACCGTCATCGGCTACTCGGTCAACGACACCGTCGTCGTCTTCGACCGCGTGCGGGAGGCGCGGCGGCGCGATCCCCGCATGGACCTGGAACGCACCGCCAACCGGGCCGTCCTGCAGACCCTGCCGCGCACCGTCAACACCGGCATGGGGGCGCTCTTCATCCTCGCCGCCCTGGCCGTGCTCGGCGGGGACTCGCTCGCCGACTTCTCGCTGGCGCTGATCGCGGGAGTGGTGATCGGCACGGTCTCCACCGTGTTCACCGCGGTGCCGACAGCGGTGACACTGGAGCGACGCCGCCCTGCGCGGGAGCGTCGTCGTGATCGCGGGCGGTTCACCGGGGGCGGAAAGGGCCAAAGCCCCCTCGATGCGCGGCGCGCGGCCCGGGACGACACCGGCGCCGTCGTCTGAAAGCTCCTCAGCAAGAGTGGTCCCCGGGCCTCCGCCGAGCG
>NZ_BAAAUG010000123.1:0-37697 GCF_039533825.1 Streptomyces rectiviolaceus | reverse complement strand
GTACGGAGTCGTTGCGTGCGATGAGCCCTCAACGACCCGGACACGCTCGACGCCATCAGGGCATCTCCGGGCCGCCGTACTCGCTCATGGCGTCGATGAGCCAGCGCGCGAGGTAGTCGGCGAACGAGGCCCGGGGGAACAGGCGGTAGGCCGGTGCGCCGTCGACCTGCCACAGGAGTACGGGGATGGGGCCCACCGTGGTGGACACCGCCTGGCCCGGGCCGAAGGACCGAGGGTGCAGATCCAGCGGGCAGCCCTTCTCGAGCACCTGCCGGGCAGCCGGGCCGGTCAGCTCCAGCGTGGTGCGGTTCGCCGAGACGTCCACCACCGAACCGGGGTCTTCGTGCAGCGCCTGCCTCAACTCGGCGCTCACGGCGGCGCCTTCGGCCCGGGACAGGACGAGCCACTCGTCCGGGCCGAGCCAGAGGGCCGTGTGGGCGTCGGACTCGGTGGTGTGACCGCACTGTCGCGGGAGCGGCGCCCCCAGGGTCTTCCCGATGCGGTCCGCCGCTTCGGAAGCCGGATCGACGCGCAGGTTCACCATGGTGAGGAACGGCCGCTCGGTCAGCTCCACGGCGCGGGCGCCCGTGACCGTGGCGGCGCGCATCCGCCCCTCCAGATGTGCCAGCGGGCTGCGGCGCAGGCGCGTCGGACCGGGAGCCTCGGTCAGCTCAGCCATCTCGCTTGGTCCCTTCGGGGTCGTAGAGCACGGAGTCGGCCACCAGGACAGGCACCAGGTCATCGCCCACCGGGGCGATGACGGTCTCGCCGATCCTTGCCCGCCCGTCGGTGACGAGGGCGAGCGCGAAGGGGCGGCCGAGGGCCGGGCTGTGGTAGCTGGAGGTGACGTGGCCGAGCATCGGCACCGGCCCGGCCTCGGGGGTGAGGGGCACGTCCGGCGCGACGAGTTGGGTGCCTTCGGGCAGGCGGGTGCTGCGATCGTTCGGGAGCAGACCGACGAGCTGCTTGCGGTCGGTGCGGGCCGTGTCCGCGCGTGTGTAGGACCGGTTCCCGACGAAGTCCTTCCGCTTCGAGACCACCCAGGACATGCCCGCGTCCTGTGGCGTGACGGTGCCGTCGGTGTCCTGACCGACGATGATGAAGCCCTTCTCGGCCCGCAGGACGTGCATGGTCTCGGTGCCGTACGGCGTGATGTCGTACGGCCTGCCGATCGCGTCCACGTCCTCCCAGACGTCCAGGCCGTACCACGCGGATACGTTGATCTCGTAGGCGAGTTCGCCGGAGAAGGAGATCCGGCAGACGCGGGCCGGGACGCCGGAGGCGAGGGTGGTCTCCCGGAAGGCCATGAACGGGAAGGCCTCGTTCGACACGTCGATGTCGGGGGCGAGTTGGGCGACGACCTCGCGCGAGCGGGGGCCGACGACGGCGATCGTCGACCACTGCTCGGTCACCGAGGTGCAGTGCACGTCGAGTTCGGGCCACTCGGTCTGCAGCCACTCCTCCAGCCAGTCGAGGACACCGGCGGCGCCACCCGTGGTGGTCGTCATGAAGTAGCGGCCCTCTTCGAGGCGCAGCGTCACACCGTCGTCGAAGATCATGCCGTCGGGCTTGCACATGACGCCGTAGCGGGCCATGCCGGGCTTGAGCTTCTTGAAGGCGTTGGTGTAGATGCGGTTGAGGAACTCCCCCGCATCCGCGCCCCATATCTCGATCTTGCCGAGGGTGGAGGCGTCCATGAACGCCACCCCTTCTCGGGCCGCGCGGCATTCACGGGCCACTGCCGCGTCCATGTCCTCCCCCGGCCCGGGGTAGTACCAAGGGCGCTTCCACTGCCCGACGTCCTCGAACAGCGCCCCGTTGGCCACGTGCCAGGGGTGGATGGCCGTCGTGCGCTCCGGATCGAACAGCTCGCCGCGCTCACGCCCGGCCAGGGCGGCGAAGGCCACCGGTGTGTACGGCGCCCGGTAGGCGGTGGTGCCGATCTCCCCGGGGGACGCGCCCGCGCCGAGGGCCTCGGCGATCACGCCGATCGCGTTGACGCCGGACGTCTTGCCCTGGTCGTTGGCCGTGCCCAGTGAGGTGAAGCGTTTGACGTGCTCGACACCGCGCATGCCGGCGGCGGTGGACCGCCACACGTCGGCGACGGTGACATCACGCTGGAGGTCCACGAAGTGGGTGTCCCAGGTGGCGGGGTCGGAGGCGCCGTCGGGAGCGGGGACCAGCCACAGGGCGCGCATCTGGCCCGCCCCTCCCCCGGACCGCGCATCTTCGGGCGGCGGCACGGGAACCGGGAATCCGGCGTCCGTCGCGGCCAGCGCACCGGCCCGCCCTCCTTCGGCCAGCGCGGCGTCGAGTCCGTACGTCCCGCGGGCCGCTCCGACGACGTGCTGGTTGCGTACGGTGCCGTCGGGCACGAAGGCGACCAGGTCCTCGTCCCAGCGCAGGCTTCCCTGGCGCTGGCTGTGCAGGTGCACCACCGGGCTCCAGCCGCCGGACACGGCGAGCAGGTCACAGTCGAACGACTCGGGAGCGCCGGTGAGTTGACCGTGGTCGTCGATGGCCTGGACGGTGACGCCGGTGAGCCGGCTCTCGCCCGTGGTGTCGACGACGGTGCTGCCCTTCACCACCCGCGTTCCGGTCGCGGCGGCGACCTCGGATGCGCGGCGGGAGAGGGTGGGGCGCGCGTCGACGACGGCGGCGATGTCGATCCCGGCGGCGTGCAGGTCGGCGACCGTGTCGTAGGCACTGTCGTTGGTCGTGCTCACCACGGCCCTCAAACCCGGGGCCACGGCATACCGGTTGAGGTAGGAGCGCACGGCCGCGGCGAGCATCACTCCGGGGCGGTCGTTGCCCGCGAAGACCAGCGGGCGTTCGTGCGCGCCGGTCGCCAGGACCACCTGGCGGGCCCGGATGTGCCACAGCCGTTGGCGCGAGATGCCTTCGGACGGTTCGGGGGCGTCGGCGCCGAGGTGGTCGGTGCGACGTTGCAGGGCGAGTACGTAGTTGTCGTCGTAGCTGCCGAACGCGCTGGTGCGCGGCAGGAGGACGACATCGGGGGCGGCTTCGAGCGCCGCTCGTACGTCGGCGACCCAGTCGAGTGCGGGCTGCGCGGCGACCGTCTCGGTGCGTCCGGAGAGCAGACAACCGCCGGGTTCGGGCTGGTCGTCGACGAGGATCACGCGGGCGCCCGAATCGGCGGCAGCGGCGGCGGCCGCGAGCCCGGCCGGTCCCGCGCCGACTACCAGCACGTCGGTGTGCACGTACTTCTTGTCGTAGACGGCGGGGTCGGGGGTCGGGTCGAGCCGCCCCATGCCGGACAGCGTCGTGGCGGACAGGCCGTCGTACAGCTCCACGGCCGTCGCGGGCAGCATGCCCTCGGAACATGAACCACCGAGCTGTATCAGGGCGTTGGGCTCTTCGACGCCCGCGGCGACGATGCCGCGCGGGCGGCCGCGGTAGAGCGACGGGGCGGCTTCGACGATGCCGTTCGCCAGCATCGCCGATGCGACGGTGTCGCCGGGGTGGCCGGTCAGCTCCCGTCCGTCGACGGTGAAGCGCAGTGCGGTGCCGCGCTCGACGCGGCCCCCGTCCCCGAGCCGGAACTGCTGGTCGGTCATCGCTCTCCTCCGGCGGCCGGTGCGGCGAGGTCTGCGAGGTCTGTGAGGTCTGGACGCGGCTCGTCGCGCCGGTAGGTGGCGAGCACCTCGTAAGTGGCCGTGTCACGCAGGGCGTTGAACCAGCGGCGGCAACCGGCGCCGTGCATCCAGCGTTCGGCGAAAGGGCCCTTGGGGTTGTCGCGGTAGAAGACGTACTCGGCCCACTGCCGGTCGTCGAGGTTCGCGGGGGTCTCGGGGTAGGGGACGTGGGCCTGTCCCCCGTAGTGGTACTCGGTCTCGTCACGCGGACCGCACCATGGGCAGGTGATCAGCAGCATCGGATCCTCCTCTCAGTGGGCCACGGCGGCGGCGCCGTGTTCGTCGATCAGTGCGCCCGTGGTGAAGCGTTCGAGGGCGAAGGGGGCGTTGAGGGAGTGCGGTTCACCGGTGGCGATCGTGTGGGCGAAGGTCCAGCCGGCTGCCGGGGTGGCCTTGAAACCCCCGGTCCCCCAGCCGCAGTTGACGTAGAGGTTCTCGACGGGGGTGGCCCCGATGATCGGGGACGCGTCGGGGGTGACGTCGACGATGCCGCCCCAGGTCCGCAGCACGTGCGCGCGGGCGAAGACGGGGAACAGCTCGACCGCGGCGGCCATCTGATGCTCGATCACATGGAAGGAACCGCGCTGGCCATAGCCGTTGTACGTGTCGACGCCCGCGCCCATCACGAGTTCACCCTTGTGCGCCTGGGAGACGTAGACGTGCACGTGGTTCGACATGACGACGGTGGGGTGGACGGGTTCGTGGAGTTCGGAGACCAGTGCCTGGAGCGGATGGGACTGCACCGGAAGGCGTACGCCAGCCTTCTCGGCGAGGACGCTGCTGTGTCCTGCGGCGGCGAGCCCGACCCTCCCGGCGTTGATGCGGCCGCGGTTGGTCTCGACGCCCACGACCCGGTCGCCGTCCTTGACGAATCCGGTGACCTCGCACCCCTGGATGAGGTCCACGCCCATCTCGTCGGCCCGGCGGGCGAGCGCCCAGGCGACGTGGTCGTGCTTGGCGATGCCGGCCCGCGCCTGGAAGGTACCGCCGAGCACCGGATAGCGGGTGTCGGGCGAGACGTTGAGGATGGGACAGACCTTGGCGACCTCGTCCGGTTCGAGCCACTCGGCGTCGACGCCGTTGAGGCGGTTGGCGTTGACGCGGCGCACGCTCTCGCGGACGTCCTGGAGCGTGTGCGCGAGGTTGAGCACACCGCGCTGGCTGAACAGGAAGTCGTAGTCCAGCTCTTCGGGGAGCCGCTCCCACAGGCCCAGGGCGTGCTCGTAGATCGCGGCGCTCTCGTCCAGGAGGTAGTTGGAGCGGATGATCGTGGTGTTGCGGGCCATGTTGCCGCCGGCCAGCCAGCCCTTCTCCAGGACGGCGACGTTGGTGATGCCGTGGTTCTTGGCGAGGTAGTAGGCGGTGGCAAGGCCGTGGCCTCCCGCGCCGACGATGACCACGTCGTACGACGAGCGCGGCTCGGGGTTGCGCCAGAGGAAGTCGGGGTGCTCCGGCAGCGGCTCGGTGGTCATGCCGCGTCTCCGTTCCGGTCGTTCAGGTCGTTCAGGTCGTTCAGGTCGTTCAGGTGGGGGTAGAGGGGGAACGCGCCTGCGAGCTTCTCCACCCGGTCGCGCAGCAGGCCCGCGCGCTCGTCGCTGAACCGCTCGTCCTTCAGCGCCTCGGCGATGACGTCGGCGACCTCGCGGAACTCCGTCTCGCCGAAGCCCCGGGTGGCCAGGGCCGGGGTGCCGATCCGCAGGCCCGATGAGACCATCGGCGGACGCGGGTCGAAGGGCACGGCGTTGCGGTTGACGGTGATGCCGATGCGGTGGAGCCGGTCCTCGGCCTGCTGCCCGTCGAGGGCGGAGTTGCGCAGGTCGACGAGGATCAGATGGACTTCCGTGCCACCGGTCAGGACCGTGATCCCGGCCTCGGCCACATCGTCGGCGAGCAGCCGCCCGGCGAGGATGCGGGCTCCGTCCAGGGTGCGCTGCTGCCGCTCCCTGAACTCCTCGCCCGCCGCCGCCTTGAAGGCCACCGCCTTGGCCGCGATGACGTGCTCCAGGGGGCCGCCCTGCTGGCCGGGGAACACCGCGGAGTTGATCTTCTTGGCCAGGGCGGCCCTGCTGAGGATCACTCCGCCGCGCGGCCCGCCGAGGGTCTTGTGCGTGGTGGTCGTCACGACATCGGCGTACGGCACCGGGCTGGGGTGGAGGCCCGCGGCCACGAGCCCGGCGAAGTGCGCCATGTCGACCATCAGGTACGCGCCGACCTCGTCGGCTATCCGCCGGAACGCGGCGAAGTCGAGACGGCGTGAGTAGGCCGACCACCCGGCGACGATCAGCTTCGGCCGGTGCGTCCGGGCAAGATCCGCCACCTCGTCCATGTCGATCCGCAGGTCGCAGGCGCGGACGTGGTACGGCACCACGTTGTAGAGCTTGCCGGAGTAGTTGATGCGCATGCCGTGGGTGAGGTGCCCGCCGTGCGCCAGGTCGAGACCGAGGATCGTGTCACCGGGCTCCAACAGCGCGAACATCGCGGCCGCGTTGGCCTGGGCGCCCGAGTGGGGCTGCACGTTCGCGGCCTCGGCGCCGAACAGCTCCTTCACCCGGTCGATGGCCAACTGCTCGATGACGTCGACGTGTTCGCAGCCGCCGTAGTAGCGGCGTCCCGGATACCCCTCGGCGTACTTGTTGGTCAGTACGGAGCCCTGGGCCTCCATCACGGCAGCCGGGGCGAAGTTCTCCGAGGCGATCATCTCGAGGGTCGACTGCTGACGGTGCAGCTCGGCCTCGACGGCAGCGGCGACTTCCGGGTCGAAGGCACCGAGCGGGAGGGAGAGAGAAGGGGCGACTGTGGTGATCGACGGGTCCGTTGCCATCTGTGCACCATCCTGAGAGCCAACTAATGGGCAACTGATATATCAGCCTGTGCGGTAAGGTATGGGAGCTCGCGCGACAGGTCAAGGGGGCTTTCATGGAGCAGCTGGACACCGCGCCCAAGGGCGAGGAACTGTCCCTCGCCGAACGCGCCTACCGCGCCATCCGCGACTGGCTCGTCATGCTCGAGATCCGCCCTGGGGCACCGATCAACGAGGACCAGCTGGCACAGTCCCTCGGCGTCGGACGGACCCCGGTGCGCGAGGCGCTCAAGCGGCTCCAGTACGAGCGCCTGATCACGACGTACCCCCGGCGCGGCACCTTCGCCACCGACGTCAACATCACCGACCTCGCCCACATCTCAGAGGTGCGCCAGGAGTTGGAGCCTCTGGCCGCCGCCCAGGCCGCGCGGCGCGCCACGGCCACGGACCGGGCGGCCCTGACGGCGCTTCAGCAGGAGCTGGACGGCGTGGACTCCCGTCCGCACGACCCGGGCGAGCTCATGCGCCTGGACCTTCAGGTCCACCGCGCCATCTACGCGGCCACGCACAACCCGTATCTGGAAGACACCCTCGTCCGCCACGACAACCTGGCCACCCGCATCTGGTGCCTGTTCATCGACCGGCTGCCCGGCATGACCGGGCACGTCCAGGAGCACGGCCCCTTGCTGCAGGCGATCGTGGCCGGCGATCCCGACAAGGCGGCGCAGCTCACCCGCGACCATGTCGAGGGCTTCGAGCGGGCCATCCGCGAAGCCATCTGAGTCCACGTTGTTTCTGTTGTCGCGCGTGCCCCCGCCGTGCGGCGCGTGCCCGTGAACCGACGGCGTCAGAAATGATGCCGCACATGAATGACGACCAGCACACCAGCAAGGCCGGCACGGCCGGCGATCCCGAGAAGGCCGGTAAGGCCGGTAAGCGTGCTCTTTCGCGACGGCTGATCCCGATGACCGGCCGCGACCCGGAGGAACACGGCCGGACCTCATCGCCGCTTGAGCTCCTGTTCGACCTCACCTTCGTGGTCGCCGTCGGCACCGCCGCGTCCCACTTCGCCGAGATGGTCGCCGCAGGGCACACCGGCCAGGCGGTCACCGCGTTCCTCCTTGCGATGTTCGCGATCAGCGTCGCCTGGATCAGCTTCAGCTGGTTCGCTTCCGCGTTCGGCACCGACGACTGGCTCTACCGCGCCCTGACGATGCTGCAGATGATCGGCGTCGTCGTCTTCTCGCTCGGCCTGCCTGCGATGTTCCACTCCGTCGAAGAGGGCGGACACCTGGAACTGCGCGCGATGGTCATCGGATACGTCGTGATGCGGATCGCGATGGTGCTGCAGTGGTGGCGCGCGGCCCGGGAATCCCCCGCGTTCCACGACGTAGGGATGGCCAACATCCGCTGGACCATGATCGTGCAGGTCGGTTGGCTCGTCGTCGCCTTCGTCCATCTGCCGCTCACAGCGGTGTTCGTCGCCTTCATCGCGCTCGGGACACTCGAACTGGTGCTGCCGGTGCTCACCCAGAGGCGTGCGGGCGGCACACCGTGGCACCCGCACCACGTTGCCGAGCGGTACGGCCTGTTCGCCATCATCACGCTCGGCGAAGGGGTCGTCGGCACCATCGCTTCATCCGGCGACCTCCTGGGAGGCGGGGACGGGACACACTGGAGCGGGAACGCGATCGCCGTCATCATCTCCGGCGTCGGACTCACCTTCGGCATGTGGTGGGTCTACTTCTCCACCCCGTTCGGTGACATCCTCGTCCACCGTCGCGGCCGCGGCTACCTGTTCGGCTACGGACACATCCCGCTGTTCATCGGAATCGCCGGTGCCGGGGCGGGACTGCACGTGGCCGGCCTGCACCTGGAACACCACGCCAAGCTCAGCGACGTCGCCGTTGTCCTGTCCCTGGCCCTCCCGGTCGGCCTCTACCTTTTGATGGTCTATCTGCTGCACACCTTGCTGCTGTCCGCGGCAGACCGATTCCACCTGCTCTTGATCTCCCTCACGCTCGCCGTACTGCTCGTGGCCGTCCTCCTGGCCGCGGCCGGCGTCGCGATCGCGGTGTGCCTGCTCGTCGTCATGCTCGCGCCTTTCGTCACCGTGATCGGCTACGAAACGGTCGGCTACCGCCACCAGCAGCAGATGCTGGAAGCACTCGGTACGCAGGCTCGCTGAGACGGTCAGGCAAGGACCGCGTACCGGCGACGGGCCGAGCAACTACCCCTCGTCGAGGACTCCAGGGGTGTCGTGCAGGACGACGCTCTGCTCAAGCGGGACGCGTCCCATGTGGAAGCCGTTTGCCGGTGCGGCCAGGTCGGCCGTGCCGAAGGAGATGCCGAACAGCAGCTTGAGCTCCTCGGGAACACCCAGGAACTCGCGGACGGTGTCGGCGTAGAACCCGAGCATGGTCTGCGGAATGCCGCCGAGCCCTCGGGCCGTCAGCGAGAGCAGGAAGTTCTGTGCGTACATGCCGATGTCACCGGCCGCCCGCACCCCGTCGCCGAACGCGGGCATGAAGAGAAAAGCGGCGTGTGGGGCGCCGTGGAACTGCAGGTTCTCACGGGCCGCCGCCTTCCTGGCTTCCCGGTCCGAACGCGGTATTCCCAGAGCCTGGTAGAGGGTCGCAGCATGGTCGTGCGCCCGGTCTAGGTAGGTGCCATCGCCGAAGTCGGCGTAGCTGAAGGAGAAGTCGGAGGAGAGCCGCTCCTCCTCATCGGCCTTGAGCAGTTCCTTGCTCAGGGCGTCGCGCGCCCCACCCGAGACCACATGCACCGTCCACGGCTGGGTGTTGCAGTTCGACGGGGCGGCTTGAGCGTCTTCCAGCACGCCGCGGATGTCCGAGGCGGGCAGGGGGGCGGGGTGGAACTTCCGGACTGAGTATCGGGATCGCACGATGTCGGTGATGGGCGAAGCTGTGGCGGGCAAAGCGATTCCTTTCGAGGGGGGCCCGTTCCGGGCATCGTGGCTGGCTGGGGCCGGCGGCCTACTTCTCGTCGTCCTGGCCGCGGTATCCGCTTTCGATGAGCGCGCGCAGACGGTCGAGCGCCTCCTCATCGGTGGCGCCGGTGCCCTTGATCCAGGCAACGGAGACGGCCGCGAGGAACAGGTCGTACCCCTTCACCGACGGGCGCGCGTGCCCCGCACGTTGTGCGGCCCGTACGTACGCGTCGGTGGTGGTGATGAGGTCATCGCAGGGAAGGGTGAGCGGGTTGCCCGGTTCCCGCTCGCGAGCCGCGGCCATGAGCGGTTCCGGCAGCCCGCTGAACGCGCTGAAGTACTCCTCCATGGCCCGCAGCCACTGCCGCAGCATGTCGGCGGCGTCACTGAGCTGCGCGATGTCCGCCCGGCGGGCCACCAGCTCCTCGGAGCGCGTCTGCAGCACGGCCGCAAGCAGCGCCTCCCGGGTCGCGAAGTGCCGGTACAGCGTGGCGGGCCCGACACCGGCCTCCTTGGCCACTGCCTCCAGGGAGGCGCCGACCCCGTCCCTCAGGAAGTGACGCTGCGCCGCCTCCAGGAGGGCCGCACGGTTGCGCTGGACATCCGCACGGGGCTTGCGCCCCTGTTGCCCCTCGACACCCATACGTCCTCCTGCCTCATGTGCTCATCTGCCTCATGCGTTCCGGCGGATCCCGGCGGATCCCGGCGAAACGGAGGATGGCTCCGTGCGTTTCGAGCGTAAAGCGGAGGCAGCATCCGGTCAACTCGGCACCCCTCCCCCTCCGCATCGGGCGCACCTCTTTGACAATACGGATGCCGCCTCCATATTGTCGAAAGCAAATCGGATACACCCTCCGTTTCGCTCCACCTCGACTGACACGAACAAGGAGAAACGATGCCGACTCTGGGAATCATCGGAAGCGGAAACATCGGGACTGCGGTCGCGCGACTGGCGGTGGCGGCGGACATCGACGTCGTGATCGCCAACTCGCGCGGCCCACAGAGCCTGACGGACCTCGTCGGAGAGCTGGGGCCAAAGGCCCGCGCAGGCACCGTCGAGCAGGCCGCCGGCGCCGGAGAGGCGACCCTGCTCAGCATCCCGCTGACCGCGTACGGCTCGCTGCCCGATGACCTGCTGCGGGGCCGGACCGTACTGGACACCGGCAACTACTACCCCCACCGCGACGGCCGCATCTCCGAGCTCGACGCCGAAAAGGTGACCACATCCGCATGGGCACAGGAGCTCCTGCCGGGCGCCCTGCTGGTCAAAGCCTTCAACAACATCCTCGCCCACCACATCCCCCAGCTCGCCCGGCCCGCCGGAGCCCCGGACCGCAGCGCCCTGCCCATCGCCGGCAACGACCCCGACCCGAAGGCTCGGGCAACCGAACTGATCGACCGGCTCGGATACGACAGCGTCGACGCCGGAACGCTCGACGAAAGCTGGCGCTTCGAACCCGAGGCCGGCGCCTACACCCGCATCTATCTCGCCGATCCCGACGTACCGGCCGACCGCATCCTCAAGGCCCCCGCCGCGCCGCTCCCGGCCGACAAGCTCCGCGCCGCACTCGAAACAGCCCAGCGGGTGAAAGTGGCCGAGCGCGCGTTCTAAGAGCCCTTGCCCAGCCCGCCCAGGCAGTGTTGTCGCACCTGGACCTGGGGATCCCGCGAGTCGCGATGAGTTCCGCGTCGCCCGGCGGTCGTACTGTCGAACCGTCACCGAGGAGGACTTCTGATGCGCAGCGTGACCTATTCGATGAACGTCTCACTCGACGGCTACATCGTCGGGCCGGACGGCGGCTTCGACTGGACGGCACCCGACGAGAAGGTCTTTCGCTTCTGGATCGACGAGATTCGAGAGGTCGGCGTCCACCTGTTGGGACGCCGGCTGTACGAGACGATGCTGTACTGGGAGACCGCCGACCAGGATCCATCGCTCGACGAAGCGATGCTTGAGTGGGCCGCGCTCTGGAACCCGCTCCCCAAGGTGGTGTTCTCCACCACGCTGTCCGAGGTGCAGGGCAACGCCCGCCTGGCCTCCGGCGGCCTGGCGGAGGAGATCGAGCGGTTGCGAGCCGAGCCGGGAGAGGGCGACATCGCGATCGGCGGCGCGACTCTCGCCGCCGAGGCCGCCGCGTCCGGTCTGATCGACGAGTACCGAGCCATGGTCTACCCGGTGCTGGTGGGCGGTGGCATTTCGTTCTTTCCCCAGCACGAGCGCCACGTGGATCTCGAACTCGTCGAGACCCGCACCTTCAACTCGAAAGTCGTCTACCTCCGCCACCGCGTGGTGCGCTGAGTCACGGACGAGGCGAGGCCCCGGGCCCGTGCTCCCGCCCTGTTGCCGATTGAGGGGCGATCCAGTGAGGGCGTACGCGAGAATCGGTGAGTGCCGGAGTACAGCTCGATCACCGCGTTGGACAGGCTCCTCGACGGCCTGGCCGTCGGCGAGGCCCGCCGCCGTCAGCTCGGCATGGTCCGCGGCGAGTTGCTGCGGGCCCTGTCACGTGACGCGCTGCCCGTCGCCGCCCGCCGCTCCCTGCGCCGGCTCCTCGCGAAGGACGCCCTCGGCCCGTACATTCGCATCGCGGAGTCCGGGGCCTTGCGGGCCCGCCTCGTGAAGGGCGCGCGTCCGCCCACCTCGAAGCCGACCAACGAAGCCCGAAAGCAGTGCGTGGATGTGCTGCGCGAGGCGATCGGCCTGCCGGGGCCGCGCTTCGGCGGCGGCGCGGTGACGCTGCGTCCCACACCGGAGTTCGGCGATCTGGCAGCTCTGCGCAACCGGCTCGACCAGGACCTCGCCGGCCACCTCTCGCCCGGGCAGACCCGCCTCACCGCAGTGCTCGCCCTCATCCTCGACACGGCCCCGCGCTCCGGCGAGCTGATCCAGCTGCGCCTGTCCCACCTCGCCCCTGACAACCGCGCGGCATACATCGAACGGCATCCTCAACACGGCAGCAACCAACCTGACGAAGCCGACTGGTTCGCACTGTCGTCGCTGAGCCGGGTCGCACTCGACCGATGGCTGCCGCTGCGCAAGGAACTGGTCGAACGGGCCCACGGCACCTCGAAACTGTGGGTGAGCCTGCGCCCGAACCACACCGGACTGCTCGACGACGACGGGATGGCCACACTCCGCCCGGCGGGACTCCCCCTCGAAGAGAACGGTCTGATCACCAGCTACCGCCGCGGCCGCGCCCACTACGACCTCGCCCGCCTGCTCCCCGCAAAGCCGGAACAGCTGCGCCGCGCCGTCATCGCCGAGACCCCACCTCTCGCCGCAACGGCCGACCACCGGCCCTGACTCGAGCAGGCCGAAGGGCTTGTTATTACCGAAGATCTATTTCGCTCCTGCGGCGATCAGTCCCGCAGGTACCCCACCAGCAGCTCTGCCAGCTCCTGCGGCCTGCTGAGCGCTACGCAGTGGCCGCCACCGATCTCGTCGGCCACGAGACCAAGGCGCTCTCGCGCCAGGCCACGGAAGAACTCGGGCGGGAAGAAGCGGTCGTCCTTGCACACGATGAATTTCGTGGGGGTGTCGGGCCACGCCGTCAGCGGCCAGGGCTCGCCGCCCGCCCGCGAGGATTCCTCCCGCCCCCGGCGCATGGCCTCCTCGGCCGACTTGCGCGGAACATCGTGATAGAAGCTCTCGAAGGGGTCCTCGATGGCGGACAGGCCCGCGGCCTCCCTGGCCTGGTTGCAGCCGGTCGCCTCCCACCAGTCGTCCGGCCGCTCGCCCGGGGCAGGGATCATGCCGGCCAGCAGGACCAGTACGTCGGCCCGGAGCCGGTCGGCCACCAGCGGCGCAGTGAACGCGCCGTAGGAGTGGCCGACGACCACGACATTCCGCCGCTCGCCGACGGCCTCGATCACAGCGTCGGCGTAATCGCCGAGCCCCGCTGAAGGGTGGTCCGACGGTAGGTCCGGGGCGACGGTCTCATGCCCCCGCGAGCGCAGCTCGGCTTCGAGGAGATGCCAGGACCAGCCGCTGTCGCCGCCGCCGTGGATGAGTACGAAGGTTGCCATGCCCCCTGTATACCTTGGGAATTGATCCCTCCCCCAGGCGCCGAGGGACTTCGGGCCGACCGGCGTGGGCTTGGCGAACGTCTTGGCTTCTGGGGGGAAACCCCCAGGCCAGACGGAGGAAATCCACGTTCCGGCGTGCCCTGGCGGAGGCCTAACGTGAGGTTGGCGAACGCTGGTCCGCCATGACGCCTGACAGGACACCGGATGCCATGCACGTCACACGCCCGAAGGCTGCCGCCACCGCCACTGCCACCACCTCCGGCACGCCGGTGCGCCCCGGGACAACGACCGGCACGCGAGGGGCGCGTGCCCTCGCGCGAGCCGTGGGGCGCGCCCCGTTCACCCGGCGGGCGTGGGCCGAGGCCGCGTACTGCTTGATCGGGTTTCCGCTGGGCCTCGCGGGTGGCGTGCTGCTCGCGGTGGCGCTCGCCCTGGGCGCGGGGTTCACCGTGTCGGTGGTGTTCGCCGTGCTCGGCGCGCTTCTGTTCATCGCGGGGCTCCAGCTGGCCCGCGCGCTGGGCGCCGTCCACCGTCGCCTCGCCGCCATGCTCCTGGGGGACCGGACGCCCGCCCCGGAACCGCTGCGTCCGACCGGGCGGTTCGTCAGCCGTCTGGACGCCCGGCTGTGGGACGGGACGGGCTGGCGGGCGGCGGCCTACGTCCTGGCGAAGCTGCCGGTCAGCTGCCTGGGGGCGTACGCCGTCCTCTGGTGGCTCACGGGACCGGTCAACCTCACCGCACCGCTGCGGTGGGCGGTGTTCGGGCAGCACCCCGAGCCCGGTTCTCCCGAGGGCATGATGGTGCTCACGCCGATTCCCTTCGGTGACCTGGAGGCCGACACCTTCGGCGGCACGTTCCTCGCGGTCGCCATCGGCATCGGCACCCTGCTGTGCGCGCCCTGGGTGACCCGGCTGGTGATCGAGGCCGACCGCTGGCTCATCAGCGCCCTGCTCGGGCCCGGCCAACTTGCCGATCGCGTACGCGACTTGGAGGAAACCCGGGCACTCGCCGTGGACGACTCGGTGGCGCTGCTCCGGCGCGTCGAGCGCGATCTGCACGACGGCGCCCAGGTCCGCCTCGTCGCGGTGGCGATGAGCCTCGACATGATCAGACAGCGGCTCAACGAGAGCGAGGGGGCGGGCGCGGGCAAGAGTACCGGCGACGGCCAAGACCGAGGCGCCGCACCTCTGGATGTCGCGCGCCTTCGTCAACTCGTCGACGGGGCGCATCACCACGCCACCGAGGCCCTCACCGAACTGCGCGACCTGGCGCGCGGCATCCATCCCCCGGTTCTCGACGACGGCCTGCCGGACGCGCTCGCCACGCTCACCGCACGCAGCAGCATCCCTGTCGCCCTGGTGACGGACATACCGGAGCGTCCGACCCCGGCGATCGAGACCATCGCGTACTTCTGCGCGGCCGAACTGCTCGCGAACGTCATCAAGCACAGCGGGGCCCTGCGGGCCTCCATCACGGTGGCGCAGTTGGACGGCCGGCTTCTCCTCCAGGTAGGCGACGACGGGCACGGCGGGGCGGACGCCGGTGCGGGAAGCGGCCTGACGGGACTCATACAACGCGTACGCACGGTCGATGGGCGGATGAATGTCGAGAGTCCCGAGGGCGGGCCGACGGCGGTCACGGTCGAGCTGCCGCTGCACGCGTGAGAGCATTCCGCCATGCGCGTCGTGATCGCTGAGGATGCCGCGGTACTGCGGGAGTTGCTGGGGCAGATGCTCGCGGAGCGCGGGCATGAGATCTGTGCGTCCGTGAGCGACGGGGACGCCCTGCGCGCCGCGGTCGCCGAACACCGCCCGGACGTCACGGTGACCGACATCCGGATGCCACCGACGCACACGGACGAAGGGCTCCGTGCGGCCATCGACATCCGCCGCGACCACCCCGGCACAGGAGTGCTGCTCTTCTCCCAGTACGTGGAGACGAAGTACGCCACACGGCTGCTCGCCGCGGGTTCGGCGGGTGTCGGTTATCTGCTCAAGGAACGCGTCGCGAACGTCGCGGAGTTCGCCGATGCCCTGGAGCGGGTGGCCGCGGGCGGCACGGCACTGGACCCCGAGGTGGTCACGCAGCTGGCCGGGGCCGGTCGGCGCGCGGAGGAGCTCGCACCCCTCACCGAACGCGAGCGCGAGGTCCTTTCACTGATGGCCGAGGGCCGGTCCAACGCGGCAATCGCGGCGAGCCTCGTCGTCTCTGCGGGCACCGTCGAGAAGCATGTGGCCGCCGTCTTCGACAAGCTCGGCCTGCCCGCGTCACATGACCACAACCGCCGAGTTCTGGCTGTCATCCGCTACTTGCGCGGGTGATCGGGACCGTGCTGTCGGAACGCACCCTTCCGAAGGACACGGACATATGCCAGATGCATGACCGCGTCGTGTGTTGCCAAATCCCTTACGAGCCACCCCCGGCTGTGCGAAAGTCATTAGCGGTCCTTCCCGCCCGTTTGGTCGCACCGCATCCTCAACGGAGCACCTCATGCCGTCCCATGTCTTCGCGGACCGCCCTTCCGCCCAGCCGCCTGAGCGCGGCTCGGTCGAGGCGCTGATCACGCAGACGCGCCGGCTCCGCGGCGAGGTCGACGCCGTGCGCCGTGACAGCGGGGCCGATCGCGGCGACCCGCAGGGGCGCTGGCAGCGCGCCCTGTGCGACCTGGCGGTCCATCAGCTCAACGACCTGGACGAGCACCTCGCGCAGTTGAGGGACGGTCCCGTGCCGCCGGCCGTGGAGCCCACCGCTCCGGCCGTGCCCGCACCGCTCGAACCGCAGCGCGGCTCGCTGCTCAGCCGGGTCGGCAGCGCGGAGTGGAACCTCCTGAAGGACGAGGCGAGTTGGTCGGGCGAGCTGTACCAGATCCTCGGGCGGGACCCGGAAGCTCCCCCGCTCTCCCTCGACGAACTGCCCTCCCTGGTGCACGTCGACGACCAGCCGATGCTGACAGCCATGGTCACGGACTGCCTGATCGACGGTAAGCCGATCGACGGCGAGTTCCGTATCGTGCGCGCCGACGGCGGCGTACGACAGGTGCACATGATGGGCGAGCCCGTGCTCGCCGCTGACGGCAGCACCGCCTCGATGTGGGCGGTCTTGCGGGACGTCAGCGAGCTGCGCCGCAGCCAGCGAGTGGTGCGCGAGACCCGTGACTCGCTGCAGCGCCAGCGGCACATCGCGCAGACAGAGCACCGGCTCGCGGTCGAACTGCAGGAGGCTGTGCTGCCGCCGTGGCGCGGCTCCCTGCGGTTCCCGCACGGCGGCCCCGCGGCGCTCGACCTTGCCGCGCACTACCTCCCGTCCTCGACGAGCTCGCTGATCGGCGGCGACTGGTACGACGCGATGGAGCTGCCCGACGGCCAGTTCCTGCTCAGCATCGGTGACCTCACGGGACATGGCGTCACCGTCACGTCCGGCATGGCGATGCTGCTCGGGGCGGTGCGCGGCATGGCCGTCTCCGGTGTCCGGCCGGGCCAACTGATGGGCTCGCTCAACCAGTTACTGGACACCACCGCACAACCGGCCCTCGGCAGCGCCATCTGCTGCCAGTACACCCCCGCTTCCCGCACCCTCACCTGGGCGCAGGCGGGACACCCCGCCCCGCTGCTGTTCCGCGACGGGACGGGGCGCGCGCTGACGCCGCCGGGTGGAGTGATCCTCGGGGCGACCTCCGGAGCCACGTACGAGCAGGCCGAAGAGCAACTCGAGCCCGGCGACCTGCTGTTGCTGCACACCGATGGACTGGTTCCCCGGCGCGCCAGGGACGCGGCCACGAGCCGGCTGCTCGCGCTCGCGCCACGCTTCACGGACACGCGGGGTGCGCAGGAGTGCGTACGGACGGTCGTCGAAGAGTTCGGCGTGGCCCCGCGTGAGGACGACGCCTGCCTGCTGATCGCACGGATCAACTCCTGAGCGCCACCGGCGCTCCCGTGTGAACCGCAGACATTCCAAGAGCCTCAGGGACTCGGATGAGCCTCAGGGGCTCAGACCCGGACCCGGCTGCCACCTCCGGTCTTGGCCGCCTTGGGCAGGGCCAGCTTGATCTCCTCACGCAGGTCCTGGATCTTCGGATAGCCCGAGTACTGAGCCGTCAGGCGGTACATCTCCCGCAGCCGGTCCCACGTGCGGAGCGAAGAGTTCGATCCCATCGAGACCAGCGCCAACCGTGCGTACCGATCGGCCTGTTCCGGGTCGTCACCGATGAAGCATGCCGACGCCAGCGAGATGTAGTCGAAGATCTGCGAGCGGTCGCGGCCCTTGGACCGCAGGTCGATCGCCTCCTTGGCATGGCGCTGGGCGGTGTTGGCGGCGGACGCGTCGTGATCGGCGAGGGTGCGGTAGGCCAGGGCCTGCATGCCGTGCATGTCCGCCTCGTCGAACATCTGCATCCAACTGGGCGGTGGCACATCGCCGTTGTCGGAGACGAACAGGTCCTCCGCGATACCGAGCGTGCGGCGCATCGCCTGGCCCTTGCCCATCGACGCCTGTGCCCAGGCCTCGATGGTGTAGAGCATGGCCTGCGTGCGCGGCAGGACCTCCTCGCCCGAGCCCGATTTGGCGAGCTTCATCAGGTCGAGGGCGTCGTCGGGCCGCCCGAGGTGCACCATCTGGCGCGCTGCCCGCGACAGGGCCTCACCGGCACGTGGCCGGTCGCCGCCCTCGCGAGCCGCGTGCGCGGCGATCACGAAGTACTTCTGAGCCGTGGGCTCCAGGCCGACGTCGTGCGACATCCAGCCCGCGAGGACGGCGAGATTGGCAGCGACGCCCCACAGGCGCCGCTGGAGATGGTCGGGGTGTCGGTAGGCGAGCATGCCGCCCACTTCGTTGAGCTGTCCCACCACAGCCTTGCGCTGCAGCCCGCCACCGCGGGCCGCGTCCCAGGCGCGGAACACCTCGACGGAGGTCTCCAGTTCCTCGATCTCCTGCGACCCGATGGGGGCGGCCTCATAGCGGTCGAACCCAGCGGGGTCGGCGTGCAGGGGATGGTCGGTACGGGGAGCGTCGGCAGCGAGGGCCGGATCGGTGTGCAGCCAGTCGTGCATGGCGCTGCTGAGTGCGGAGCCGGCGGCGAGCGCGGCACCCGCGCCCACCAAGCCGCGTCGGTTGAGCATGAGGTCCATTCCCGTGAATTCGGTGAGGACCGCGGCTGTCCGTTCGGGCGCCCACGGCACGCCGTCGGGGTGCTCCACACCACCGTCGCCACGCCGTTTCCCCACGCGCCCGTGCCGGACCAGACCAAGATCCTCAATGGTCACGACACGGCCGAGACGCTCGGTGAACAGAGCCGCCAGAACCCTGGGCACTGGATCGCGGGGGATTTCTCCCATGTCGATCCACCGCCGCACCCGCGAGGTGTCGGTGGCCAGTTGGGGGTGGCCCATGGCCGCCGCCTGCCGGTTCACCAGTCTCGCGAGTTCCCCTTTGGACCAGCCTGCCAGGCCGAACAGGTCCGAAAGTCGGGTGTTGGGTTGTCCGTTCACGTCAAGCCCCCAGGTTCTCGGCTGAGTTGACAGTAACCGTCTGTCAGTTGCTGAGCGACTATTCGCCAGGGTTCGCCAGGGTGCGCCACATGGTGTGCCAGGGGACGCCGGGTGTCAGGTAGGAATGCGCCACCCCGACCCGGACCACCGCGGGACATTCCCCAGGGTGCACCGAGGCGGCCGGGGCGGGAGGCGCCGCAATTCGCAGGCACACGAAGGGATCTGTATCGCCCATGTACACAGCATCGTCCTCCGTGTCCGCCCCGCCCCGGCCACTGCACAGCCGACAGCCCGGCAGCGGCCCGTATCTGGAGCCCGCGCGCCCCGCGGCCGGGTCGCTCGGCGCCGGCCGAACGCGACGCGTTCCGGGGCCCGGCACGCAACCGCTCAGCGGGAGACTCGACTTGTCAGGCCCCCAGGGGGCGCAACTGCGCACCGCGATCGCCTCGGTGCACCGCATCTGTCCGGAGTTCAATCCGGTACAGGTCCTGCGCCGCAGCGGACGCACCGTGCTGCTGGTGGGGACAGCAGGGCGCGGCACCGCGATCGCCAAGTGTTTACTGGACCACTCGCCCGTGTGGGCCGAGCAGATCCGGCACGAGATAGCGGCATACCGCTCGTTCGTCCGGCACCGTCCTCCGGTCAGGGTCCCTCGGTTGATCGCCGCGGACCCCGAGGACTGCACGCTGGTGATCGAGCGGATGCAGGGGCGCGTCGCGGCGCTGTCCCGCCATCCCGTGGAGCCGCCGCCGCGCGCGGACGTGCGGTTGGCGCTCAACGCGATCCGTCACCTCAACCGTTGGCGACCGCCACAGGAGTTGTTCGGCAGGCCCATGGACTACGGCAAGCGGATCAACCGCTTCCATGAGCTGGGGCTTCTCACCGACCGGGACATGGGTGACCTGCAGAAGCTTCTGCACGGCATCGCGCTCTCGGCCGGGCAGCACGGCACGTGGCAGTTCTGCCACGGGGACGCGCTGTTGTCGAACATCCTGCTGTCCCCCGCGGGCCCGGTGTTCGTGGACTGGGAGCACGCGGGCTGGTATCTGCCGGGCTATGACCTGGCGACGCTGTGGTCGGTGCTCGGTGACGCACCGGTGGCGCGGCGCGAGATCAGTCAGCTGGCGCAGGAGCAGGGCCCGGCGGCGCGTGACGCGTTCCTGGTCAACCTGATGCTGGTGCTGACCCGCGAGATCCGTACGTACGAGATGGCCGTGCAGCGTTCGATGCACGACGCGGCCCCGGCGGCACCGGGCCCGGCCCATCCCGGTGCCGCGCCGTCCGGTGAGGAACAGCGGCTGCTGCTGAGGCGGCTGCACGACGACTGCCAGCTGGCCCGCCGGGCCGTGCGCGCAGCGGTCGGTACTCGCTGACGGGGATGACGGTTCGCAGTGCGCCTTGGACAGCGGCGCACTGCGGACCTTCGTATGCCCCCGGCTACTTCCGGGTGACTATGACGTGGTGAACTGCACCGCATCCAGGTCGAAGGAATTGTTCTGTGTCGACTTGAAGACCACGTACAGCTTGTGGGTGCCTGCCAGGGCTTCGACCGGCACGTCCGGTGTGGCCTGATAGGTGTCCCAGCCCCCGGTGTTGGGGACGGGTGTCGTGGCGAGCAGCTTGCCGTCAGGGGTGTCCGCGCGCAGTTCGATCGAGCCGACGCCGTACGGCGATGACAGCTTGTAGCTGACCTTGCTGACGCCTTCGACACTCATCGGGCTGTACGCGATCCAGTCGCCGTCACTGACGTCGCCGATGCGTTTGCCGTTCTCGGCGCCCTCCTGGGAGACGATGCGGGTTCCTGACTGGTCGTCGTGGTACTCAGCCTGCTTGTGCTTGGGGTGCATGACGGAGCGGCCGTAGCCGGTGAGTGCGCTGACGCCGTCGCCGCCCTTGTCGGTGTACTTCGCGTTGAGGACGTAGGTGAGGTCGGCGCCCTCGGGGTGGCCGCCCAGGTCACCGGTGTCCACGGTGCCTTCGCAGCCGGGGATGTCGGTGGTGGGGTGCTCGTGGTCGTCGTGGCCGAGGGCCGGGTTGACGGTGACCTTGGAGCAGTCGATCGTGCCGTCCTCGGGGTCGGTGACCGTGACCTTGTAGGGGATCTTGTCGCCGAACTCGATGAGTTTGCCGTCGACCGGGGTCTCGACCTTCACCTTGGGCGCCGTGTTGCCCGCCGTGACGGGCACGTTGGCGTAGCCGGACTTACCGGTGGAGTCGGTGACCTTCAGCTGGGCGTTGAAGTCTCCCTTGGTGTCGTACGTGTGGGAGGGGCTGGCCTCGGTCGAGTCGTAGGTGCCGTCGCCGTTGAAGTCCCAGGCGAAGGTGAGCGGGTCGCCGTCCGGGTCCTTGCTGCCCTCGCTGGAGAAGTCGACCTTCAGCGGGGTCGGGCCGTTGGTGGCGGAGGCCTTGGCCTGGGCGAGCGGGGTGCGCTGGCCCTGGGCGTAGTCGATGCGGTAGAGACCGGAGTCGTTGTTGCCGCCGCCGAACTCGCTGCCCCACTCCAGGACGTACAGCGAGCCGTCGGGCCCGAAGGTCATGTCCATGGGCTTGGCGAACTTGGCCGACTTCAGGAAGTCGTTGATCTTCAGGAGCTTCCCGTCCTTGTCGAAGCGGATCTCCTTGACGGAGTCGCGGGCCCACTCGTAGAAGAAGCTCGCGCCCTCGAAGTAGGCGGGGAACTTGGTCTTGGAGGGGTTCTTGGGGTCGTAGTGGTAAACGGGGCCGCTCATCGGCGCCGAACCGCCCGCGCCCATCTCCGGGAACTCCTTGGACTCGCCGTAGCCGTACCAGATCTCGGGCTGCGAGATCGTCGGCAGGTCCTTCAGACCGGTGTTGTTCGGTGAGGGGTTGGTGGGCTTGGCGCAGTCGAACTTGGCGCCGACTTCCTGGGTGTCGGGGTTGTAGGGGGCGTACGCCTGGTTGTTGCCGTGGCAGAAGGGCCAGCCGAAGTTGCCCGCCTTCTTGATGACGTTGTACTCGACGAGGCCTTCCGGGCCGCGGTTGGTCTCGGGCGCGCCGCGGTCGGGGCCGTAGTCGGAGGCGTGCACATAGCCCGTCTTGGGGTCGACGGTGAAGCGGAAGGGGTTGCGGAAGCCCATCGCGTAGATCTCGGGGCGGGTCTTCGCGGTGCCCTTGGCGAAGAGGTTGCCCTTGGGGATGGTGTAGCCGCCAGAGTCGGTGGGCTTGATGCGCAGGATCTTGCCGCGCAGGTCGTTGGTGTTGCCGGCGGTGCGGGCGGCGTCCAGCATCTGCTTGCCCTCGCGCCAGTCGAGCGGGGCGTAGCCCTGCCAGTTGGGGTCGAGGTTGGGCGGGACGTCGTCGCCGACGCCGAGGTAGAGGGTGCCGTTCGGGCCGAACTCGACCGCGCCGCCGGTGTGTCCGGGCTCGGGGAAGGTGCGGTCGCGGTAGGCGGGAACGTCCAGGAGCTTCTTCTCGCTCGCCGGGTCGAGGGTGTTGTCCTTCTTGACCGTGAAGCGGGAGAGCCGGTTGACGTCCTCCTTGGCGCCCGCGGGTGCGTAGTAGAGGTAGATCCACCGGTTGGTGGCGAACTTCGGGTCCAGTTCCATGCCGACGAGGCCGTCCTCGCCGCCGGTGTAGACGTCGAGCTTGCCTGCCGTGGAGGTCGAGTGGCTCTTGGGGTCGAAGATCTTCACCTCCCCGCTGCGCTGGACGTAGAAGACCTTGCCGTCCTTGGCGACGTCCAGCTCCATCGGGTCGGCGGTGTTGTCGTCGAGCGCGGTCTTCTCGTAGCCGGACCAGACCGTGCCGCCGCAGTCGCCGGGTTTGTTGCCCGCGGCCCACTTGATGCCGCCGAGCACGTGTTCGCGGAAGGCGGGCTCGGTGTACGACGCCTTGTCGTGGCCCATGGCGGTGGCCCAGACCTTGCCGCCCTCGGCGTTGCGGCACCAGGAGATGGGGTGGTCGGCGCCCATCTTGGAGCCGCCCGGGTCGTACGTGGTCTCGTCGGCGGTGACCAGGACGTGCACGTCACCACGGGGATTCTTGTCGAAGTTGTACCACTCCTCCGGGCGCTCCCAGCGCTCGGGAAGGCCCTTGGTGGAGGGGTGGGCGCGGTCGGCGACCTTGGCGGTGCCCTTCAGGACGCCCGGTGAGTGGGCGGGCATGTGGGCACCGGCGTTGATGAGGTCGTCCCACCAGGGGAAGGAGTCCTCGACGCCCATGTCGAGGGTGTTGTGCAGGGCGACGACGCCCTTGCCGCTCTTCACGTACGCCTTCATGGCGTCGCGCTGGGCCTCGGTGTCCCAGACCATGCCGGAGTTCTGCAGCATGATGATGACGTCGAAGTCCTTGAGCTTCGCGTCGTCGAAGACCGTCGCGTCGGCGGTCTCGACGACCTCGAAGTTGTTCGCCGCGGCCTGCTCCTTGACCATCTGGACGCCGGCCGGGATGGAGTCGTGGACGTAGCCGACGGCCTTGGTGAAGAGCAGTGCGCGGAAGGCGGGCGCCTTGTCGGCGGCGCTCGACGTGGCGGGCAGGAACCCGACGGCGAGCAGCAGCGCCGAGAGTAGAGCGATCACCGCTCTTCGTACGCCTCTTGCGTCGCGCACTCTTATGTCACGTTCATGACAGCCCATGGGCTGGTCCTCTCTTCTGGGAAGGACGGACGGACGTGCGGGATTGCCGGATGTCAGAGGGCGGCCACGGTCCGGCGCAGAAAGCCGAGCCCGTCGGTCGCGAGCGCGTCCTGGGTGGGCGCGAGGGGCCGCCAGACGGAGGCGGCCACGGCGATGGCGTCGTTGTGGGCCGTGAACGACTCGATGCAGAGCGCGCCCCGGTAGCCGGACTCGCTCAGGGCGCGCAGGAAGCCGGGCCAGTCGAGGTGGTCGGCGCCGGGGGCGCCGCGGTCGTTGGCGCACACCTGGACATGGGCGATGCGGCCCGCCGCCGTGCGGACCGCTTCCGGTAGGGAGTGCTCCTCGATGTTCTGGTGGTACGTGTCCAGGGCGACGCCTATCGACTCCTCGGGCAGGCCCGCCAGGCCCTCCAGGGTCTGCGCGACGGTGTTGAACAGACTCGTCTCGTAGCGGTTGAGGGGTTCGACGGCGATACGGACACCGGCGCGTGCCGCGTACTCGACGACCGGCGCGATGTGCTCGCGCCACTCCTCGTACGCCGCCGCGCGCGCGGCCCGGTCCATCCGCCAGGTGCGGCCGACCGCAGCGTAGACGGGGCCCGCGACTACGGGAGCGCCGATCGCGTGGGCCGCGTCGACGCACCGGCGCAGATAGTCCTGGGTGGCGCGCAGCGTGCCCTGGTCCGCGCGGACCAGGTTGCGCTCATCGGGCATGACGGCGACGACGGCCGCGGGCGCCAGTCCCGTGGCGTCGAGGAGCTTGACCGCCGCCGCGGGCTCCCAGTCGTCGGGCTGCTCCAGGGGCAGCTCCACGCTGTCGAAGCCCCAGGCCGCGAGGCGGGGCAGCGTCTCGCCGAGCACCTCGGTGGTGACCGGCGAGTGCCAGATCCAGGGGTTCGCGCCCAACTGCCAGGCGGTGTACGTCACTTCTTGCCCCAGTCCTTCGGGAAGCCCGGCATCTCCTGACACCCGCACATCGCGTAGTGCAGCGGCGGCATGCCCTCCTGGAGGTACTCGTCCAGGTTGGCCTGCGTGACCGTGGGCTGCGGCAGCTTCCACTCCTTGGGGACCTCTTTTCCGTCCAGGATGCGCAGGGCCGCGATGACCGGAGTGCGCCACTGGAAGGTCGGGTAGGTGGGGGCGATGGCAGTGAGCTTCTTGTCCTTCCACGCCTGGAGGAAGTCCTGCTGGTCCTCGCCGGTGATCGGCGGTACGTCGACGCCCGCGTCCTCGAAGGCCTCGACGGCGGCTACGGCCGTGGCGCCCGAGTCCATCCAGACGCCGTCGATGGAGCCGTGCCGGGAGATCGCGTCGGAGACGATCGACTTGGTCTTGGCCGGGTCGCCGTCGGTGAACTTGGCGTCCACGACGTCGAGTTCACTCTTGTCGAAGGCCAGCTTCGCCGCCGACCAGCGGGTTTCGAGGACGTCCACGCCGGGCGAGATGCGCAGGGCAAGGATCTTGCCCTTGGGCTTGACCTTGTCGACGAGGAAGTCGGCGGCGACCGCGCCGTAGCCGTAGCCGCCGATGGGGTTGACGAAGGTGACGGCGCAGTCGGTCTCCACGCCGCGGTCGAAGACGATCACGGGGAGCTTGCCGCAGGCTTCCTTCACCGCGGGGGTGAGGGTGGCGGTGGTGTTCGGCGAGACGATGAGCGCGTCGCAGTCCTTGTTGCCCGCGAGCTCCTGGATGTCGGAGATCTGCTTGTCGTCCTTGCCCTGGGCGTCCAGGACGGTGAAGTCGCTGATCTCCTCGTGGAGTTTCACCTCGGCCTTCATGTTCTTCAGGCCGACCTGGCGCCAGGGGTTGAAGACACCGGCGTTGGAGAAGCAGAGGTGGGTGCCGCCCGAGCCCTTCTTCTTGTACTGGGCGGTGTCGGTCATCTTCGGTTCGAGCATCTGCTCCCAGGGCTTGGCGGCCGGGCCCTGCGGGGTCTCCTTGCCGAGCTTCAACTGGCGGTCGTACTCGGCCTGTTCGAAGAACTTGGAGGGCTTGTCGCCGGCCTTGTCGTCGGACCCGCCGGTCTGCGAGGCCCCCGCGGGCGAGTCGGGTGGCGTGTCGCTGGAGCAGGAGGTGAGCAGGGCGCCCGCGAGGAGTGCGGCGACAGCGGGCGCGAGCATGCGGCTGCGCCGGTGCTGCGCGCGTCCGCGGTTCGGATTGATGTGCATCACGAGGGTCTGCCTCCCGAGGAGTGGGTACGACGGCGGCGCAGCCGGGACCAGTCGGCGGCCCCGAGCCCGACGGCGGCGATGACGATGACGCCCTGGACGGTGGACTCCAGGGCGCCCGATACGCCCTGCAGGTTGAGCAGCGTGAACAGGGCCTGCAACGAGAAGGCGCCCGCCATCGCGGCGACCACGCTGCCCCGGCCGCCGCCGAGCACGACCCCGCCGAGGACCACCGCGGTGATCGCCTCGAACTCGTAGCCACGGCCCGCTTGCGCGGAGACCCCGGAGAAGCCGCCGACGAGGACCGCGGCGAGCGCCGCCGCCGCGCCGGACAGGACGAAGGCGATGACGCGGGCGCGGTGCACGCGCACTCCCGCCAGGGCGGCGGCGCGTTCGCTGTCCCCGGTCGCGATCAACGTACGGCCGAAGTCGGAGCGCATGAGCAGGACGGCGACCAAGCCCGCGACGAGGCAGGCGAGTACCGCCCAGGGCAGCCAGCCCATGGCGGTGCCGCGCCCCATCTGGCGGAATCCTTCGGAGAGTTGCCCGTGCGGGGAGCCACCCGTCCAGAAGAAGACGGCGCCCTCCAGGATCAGCATCATGCCGAGTGTGGTGATGAAGGAGGGCACTCTCAGGCGCGTGGTGATCAGCCCGCTGACGAGGCCGGTGACCGCCCCCGCGAGCAGCAGTCCGGCCGTGATGAGCGGCCAGGGCGCCTCCGGGAACGAACCGTAGACCTCTGCCGCCGCGACGACACCCGCGGTGACGATCGCCCCGACCGACAGGTCGAACTCGCCGCAGACGATGACCAGATACTGCCCGGCGGCGAGAATCACGAGGGGCGCGGCGCGTTTGACGAAGGCGAGGAAGCGGTCGGGTTCGTAGAAGCCGGGGTCGGTGGCGGCGAGCGCGACGAGCAGGACGACGAGGAGGGCATAGACCGGGGCGCCGGTACCGAGGGAACGTACGACTCGCTTGTACGGGGCGACTGTTGCCGCCCGATCCGTCTTGGCCGTCTGGCTGCTCATGCGGACCTCCTGCTGCCACGCCGGGCATAGATCGCGACGGCAGCGATGATGACGACGCCGCGTACGACGTTCTTGAAGAACGGGTCAACGCTGAGCTGGTTGAAGACGGAGTCGAGCACGGCGAGCACGAGGACCCCGCCGAGCGTGCCCGACACTCCCCCGCGCCCGCCCGCGAGGACGGTGCCGCCGAGTACGACGGCGGCGATCGACTCCAGGTCGTAGCGCGCCTCGGTGCCCGCCCAGGGGGCGCCCGCGCCGAGCCGTGAGGCGAGGAAGAGGGCGGCGGCGCCCACGCACAGCGAGCACAGGACGTGTGCGGCGATGATCGTGCGCCGGGTGCGGACGCCGGACAGCCGGGCCGCGTGTTCGTCGCCGCCCGTGGCGTACAGATGGTGCCCGAAGCGGGTGCGCCGGGTGATCAGCCACATCGCGGCGGCGACGGCGGCGAGCAGGAAGAGCGACACGGGAATCGGGCCCATCCGGTCGTAGCCCAGATGCTGGAAGGAGGCGGGGACCTTGCCCGCAGGCCCCGTGTAGTTGTCCTCGATCCAGCCGCGCAGGATGAACGCGGTGCCGAGCGTCGCGATGAACGCGTTGACCTTGAGCCCGGTGACGATGAGGCCGTTGGCGAGTCCGACGGCAGCCGACAGGGCGAGGACGGCGAGCACCGCGGTGACGACGCTGCCGTCCTCCATGGTGGTGGCGGCGACGAGCGTGCCCAGGCTGATCAGATACGCCACCGACAGGTCGAGGGAGCCGGTGAGGATGACGGCGGTCTGGCCTACGGCGACCAGGCCGAGGGCGACACAGTTCTGCAGGATGCCGACGACGTTCGAGAGCGTGAGGAAGTCGCCGCCGCGCGCGGCGACCACGATCCAGCCGAGCGCGGTGACGGCCCCGGCCGCGAGCCAGACGCCGACGGCGGGATCGGTGAGCCTGCTGCGGCTCGGGGCGCGGGTCTTCACGGCGGGCGGTGGCGCGACGGTGGTGCCGGTGGTGCCGGTGGTGCCTGTAGTACCGCTCACGCGGCGGGCTCCTCTCCGGACGGGGCGGCGCCGGCGTCTGCGTCTGCGTCTGCCGACGGGGCGCTCGTGGCGAGCCGCATGACGTCCTCCTCGGCGGCCCCCGCCGGCAGTTCACCGGCGATGCGGCCTTCGGACATGACGAGGATGCGGTCGCTCATGCCGATGAGTTCGGGCAGTTCGGAGGAGACGATCAGGACGGCGATGCCCTCGCGGGCCAGTTCGCGGACGAGGGTGTGGATGGCGGCCTTGGCGCCCACGTCGACGCCCCGGGTCGGTTCGTCGAAGAGCAGGACGCGGGGGCGGGCGGCCAGCCACTTGGCGATGACGACCTTCTGCTGGTTGCCGCCGGAGAGGTACTGGGCCTGCTGGTCCTCGCCGCGCGCCTGGAGCCGCACCCGCTCCAGGAGTGCGGTGAGTTCGCGGGCGGCGGGCGGCCCCCCACGGGCAGGGACGGCACGGGTCACGAGCAGGGCGTTGTCGCGCACGGACTGACGAAGGGCGAGCCCCTCGGCCTTGCGGTCCTCGGTCACCAGGGCGATCCCGGCTCGGATGGCCTGCCGCGGGCTGGTGGGCCGCAGGGGTTCGCCGCTCACCGTCATGGCCCCGCCGGTGAACGGCGCCGCTCCGAACAGGGCCCGCGCCAGGGACGTACGGCCTGAGCCCTCCAGGCCCGCGATGCCGGTGACCTCGCCGGCGCGCAGCGTCAGGTCGATGCCGTGGAGCCGGTCGTTGCCGCCGCCGGTGACGGTGAGGCAGACCTCGCCGATGTCGTCGGGGTGGGCGCGCGGCGGGTAGTAGGCGCTCAGCTCCCGGCCGACCATGGCGCGTACGACCTGGTCGGTGTCGGTGTCCCGGGTACGCACCGTCGTGACGTGGCGGCCGTCCTTCAACACCGTGATCCGCTGCGAGAGTTCGAAGACCTCCCGCAGGCGGTGCGAGATGTACAGGATGCCGAGGCCACGGCCCGCGAGGCGGCGCACGAGGTCGTGCAGGAGGCCCGCCTCGTGGTCGGCGAGCGGGGCGGTCGGCTCGTCCATGACCAGGACGCGGACGTCGGATGCGAGCGCCTTGACGATCTCGACGGTCTGCTGCTTCGCGACCGACAGATCGCGGATGTACGTGCGCGGCGTGATGCCCGATACGCCGACCTCGGCGAGGAGTTCGGCGGTGCGGGCCTCCATCGCGCGGCGGTCGACGAGGCCGTAGCGGGTCGGTTCGCGGCCGAGGAAGACGTTCTCGGCGACCGTGCGGTGCGCGAGCAGCGCGAACTCCTGGTGGATGATGCCGATCCCGGCGGCCTGGGCCTGCGCGGGATGGCTGAAGGAATGCTCCGTTCCGTCGAGCACGATGCTGCCCTCGTCCGGGACGTGTTCGCCCGCGAGGACCTTCATCAAGGTGGACTTGCCGGCGCCGTTCTCGCCGACGAGCGCGTGCACCTCGCCCGCGGCGAGGTCGAGCGATACGCCGTGCAGCACACGCACTCCGAGAAAACTCTTGGACACCCCGCGCATCGCCAACATCTCTTGCGTCGCCTGCATCGCCTGCACCCTCGGCTCCTTCGGCAGCGGTCTGCAGAGCAATGTGATGAGGGAGCTTTGACCTGTCAAGGGCTCAAGCAGCTTTCGCAGCAAGGGAGTTGACGGTGACTTAGGTCGAACGTCGAACACCATCGGCCTTGTGAGCAGCGAAACTCGTCCCTATGGTGGCTGCCATGTCTGGAGCGCCGGATCACCCCGTTTCCGTAACGTCGTCACCCGGCGAAGTCCTCGCCCTGCTCCGCACGGGAGCGGCGGAGACCCGCGCCGACATCGCCCGCGTGACGGGGCTCGCGCGGTCGACGGTGTCGCAGCGGGTGGACGCGCTGATCGCGCACGGCTTCCTCACCGAGGAGGCGGACGGCGGGTCGACGGGCGGTCGGCCACCGCGCCGCCTCCGCCTGCGCACGCGCGAACACGCCGTGGCGGGCGTCGACTTGGGCGCTTCGCACTGCAGGGTCGCCCTGATGGACATCGGCGGCGAGATGCTCGCCCTGCGCGAGGATCCGCTGTCCATCGCTGACGGCCCGCGGGAGGTGCTCGGCCACGTCGAGCGGACCCTGCACACACTGCTCGATGAGGCGGCGCGGGACCCCGAGTCACTGCAGGCCATCGGGGTGGGGGTGCCCGGGCCCGTGGAGTTCTCGACGGGCCGCCCGGTGGATCCGCCGATCATGCCGGGCTGGCACCAGTACCCCATCCCGGAGTTCTTCGCCGAGCGGTTCGGCCCGCGGGCCCTCGTCGACAACGACGTGAACGTGATGGCGCTCGCCGAGCAGCGCCGCGCCTTCCCCGACACGCGCTATCTGCTCTACATCAAGGTGGGCACGGGCATCGGCTGCGGCATCGTCGCCGACGGCCGGCTGCACCGGGGCGCGCAGGGCAGTGCGGGCGACATCGGACACATCCGGGTCGGCGACATCGAGGAGCCCTGCCGGTGCGGCAACTCGGGCTGCCTGGAGGCGGTGGCGGGCGGTGCGGCCATCGCCCGGAAGCTCTCCGAGCTCGGCCTGCGGGCGACCTCGGGCAGCGATGTCGTGGCGCTGGTGAAGTCCGGCAACCGCGATGCCGTACGCATGGTGCGCGAGGCGGGCCGTGCGGTGGGCGAGGTGCTCGCGGGCCTGGTGAACTTCTTCAACCCGGACACGGTGGTGGTCGGCGGGGCGCTGGCCGCCGTCCATGACCAACTCCTCGCGGGCGTACGGGAAGCGGTGTACCGCCGTTCGCATCCGCTGGCCACCCATGTGCTGCGGATCGAGCCGAGCCGCACCGGTGAGAACGCGGCGGCGATCGGTGCGGGCATCCTCGCGGTCGAGCACGCGCTGTCCCCGCGACAGGTGGACCGGGCCCTGGCGGGCACGGCGCGCTGAGGAGCGGCGTCGGACGCGAGGGCACCGAGAAGCATCAGCCCCAGCGCACACACCCTGGTCCGCGCAGACAGGACAAGCAGCATGCAACACCGGCCATACCCACAACTCCCCTATACCGCATAGGCAGTTGTGCCCGTAACTTCAGTCTATGTCCCTCAATGACGCACAGCAGATCGACCGCGCCAACGCCGCCACCGAGCGCGTTCCGGTCGTGTTCGTGCACGGTCTGTGGATGCTGCCCAGCAGCTGGGACGCGTGGACGGCCCACTTCGAGGCCGCCGGATACGCACCCGTCGCCCTGTCCTGGCCCGACGACGCGGAGACGGTCGCCGAGGCCAGGCGGCGCCCCGAGGCGCTCGCGGGCAAGACCGTCGGGCGGATCGCCGACCACCTGGCGGGACTGATCGACGGCCTGGAGCGCAAACCGGCCGTCATCGGGCACTCCGTCGGGGGCCTGCTCACCCAGATCCTCGCGGGGCGCGGCCTCTCCGCCGCCTCGGTGGCGATCGACCCGGTGCCGTTCCGCGGCATCCTGGCACTGCCCCTGTCGACGCTGCGCTCCCTGCGCCCGATCATCGCCAACCCGGCCAACCGGAAGCGCGCACTGCCGCTCACCTTCGAGCAGTTCCGCTACGCCTACGCCAACGCCGTCAGCGAGCAGGAAGCCAGGGAACTCTACGAGACGTACGCGGTCCCGGCCCCGTGCGCACCGCCCTTCCAGGCAGCCGCGGCCAACATCAACCCCCGGACGGAGATGAAGGTCGACTGCCGCAACCCCCGGCGCGGCCCCCTCCTGATCATCTCCGGCGAGAAGGACAACGCCGTGCCGTGGGCACTGGCCAACGGCGCGTACAAAAAACAGCGGGAGAACTCCGGCGTCACCGAGATCACGGAGATGGCCGGCCGCGACCACGCCCTGACGATCGACAGCCGCTGGCAGGAGGTCGCGGACACCGCACTGACCTTTGTGCGCCGCTTCGTCTGATCCGCAGCGCAGTTGCCCTGAGAGCGGCCGAAGATGCCGTACGCATCCCCCGAACAGGTGGACCGGACCTCTGGCGTCCCAGGTGGTCCGCACACCGGTCGGCGTGGTGTTCGTGCTGCTCATTGGTCCAATCCACTGACGCGTCGCAGGCCGTGCGGCCTGCCGGGGCGAAACCCGCCGGAACCGGCGCTGACATGGGAAATCCCTTCTCCTGAGCATGATTGACGGATCGTCGGAGAGCCGGTACCACTGACGCACGCCCGGCCCCGCACGCCCCATCACGCTTCACCGTCCCAGGAGGCTGCATTGCGAGGATCCGCCACCGCCCGCACCCCTGCCGCGCGCAGACGCGCCGTCAGGGCCGCGGGCGCCCTTGTCTCCGCCGGTCTGCTGCTTCCGCTGCTCGGTGCCACGCCCTCGTCCGGCGCTCCCGGCCGGGCCCCGTCGGAGGGACTGCAGGGGGCCTTCGCCGCCGCGGCCGCCGAATACCGCGTACCGCAGAGCGTGCTGCTCGGAGTGTCCTATCTGCAGTCCCGCTGGGACGCGCACGGCGGCGCGCCGAGCGTGACCGGCGGCTACGGCCCGATGCACCTCACCGACGCGCGCACCGCCGTCGCCGGCGCCCCGCACCACAGCGAGGGCGATGAGGACCCGCGCGGCGACGCGTCCCGCGGCGTCCTCAAGCCGGAGGAGTTCACGGCCGAGGTGCCGAAGAACTCCCAACTGCCCGCCCGGCTCAAGACGTTGCCCCGCGCCGCCGAAGTCAGCGGGCTCTCCGCCGAGAAGCTGCGCACCGACCCGGCCGCCAACGTACGCGGCGGCGCCGCCCTGCTCGCCGCCGCGCAGAAGAAGCTCGGCAAGCCACTGAGCGAGGACCCGGCCGACTGGTACGGCGCGATCGCCCGCTTCTCCGGCGCGGACGACCAGGCCACCGCGGCGACGTACGCCAATGATGTTTTCGCCGTCATCCACGACGGGCAGTCGCGCACCACGGACTCCGGGCAGCACGTGGCGCTCACCGCGGTCGACGGCCTGAAGCCGGATGCCGCGCAGGTGCGGGGCATGGGACTGCGGAAGGCCCCGAAGGGCGAGACCGAGTGCCCGTCGACCGTGTCGTGCGAGTGGATCCCGGCTCCGTACGAGGAGTTCAAGGACCCGCAAGGCAACGACGACTACGGCAACCACGACCTGTCGGACCGGCCCAAGAGCCAGAGCATCGACACGATCGTCATCCATGACACCGAGGGGCGCTGGGAAGGCGTCCTCAAGATGGTGCAGGACCCGACGTACGTGTCCTGGCAGTACACCCTGCGCTCCACCGACGGCCACATCGCCCAGCACGTGAAGGCCAAGGACGTCGCCTGGCACGCGGGCAACTGGTACGTGAACTCCAAGTCGATCGGCCTGGAACACGAGGGATTCCTCACCGCGCCCGACACCTGGTACACGGAGGCGATGTACCGCTCGTCGGCGCGCCTGGTGAAGTATCTGTCGAAGAAGTACGACATCCCGCTGGACCGCCAGCACATCATCGGCCACGACAACGTGCCGGGCACGCTGCCGTCGACGATCGCGGGCATGCACACCGACCCAGGACCGTACTGGGACTGGCAGCACTACTTCACGCTGATGGGCAAGCCGTTCAAGCGCACGGCGGGCCCGAACGGCGGTCTGGTGACGGTGGCGCCCACGTACTCCAAGAACCGGCCGGAGTACACGGGCTGCGTCAAGCCCGGCGAGAAGTGCGTGCCGCACGGTTCGGCCGCGGTGCGCGTCCACACCGAGCCGCGTGACGACGCGCCCCTCGTCAAGGACATCGGCCTGCGGCCCGGTGGCGGCGAATCGACGATCGGCGTGAACGACACGGGCGCGCGGCTCTCCACCGGCCAGCAGTACGCGGTCGCCGACCGCAAGGGCGACTGGACCGCCGTCTGGTACCTGGGCCAGAAGGCCTGGTTCAAGAACCCGAAGAAGCAGCCGACCGCAGTCGACGCGGCGGGGCTCGTGGTGACGCCGAAGGGCGACGCCAAGGAGATCCCGGTGTACGGGCGTGCCTACCCGGAGAAGGAGGCGTACCCGGCGGGTGTCCCGGTGCAGCCGGTCACGCCGCTGCCGTACAAGCTCCTGGCGGGACAGCAGTACGCGATCGGCGACAAGGTGCCCGGCGAGTACTTCTACGCGCCGACGTTCGACACCGCGCCGCACAAGGTGGTGCGCGGCAAGGACACGTACTACGAGGTCCAGTTCGGGCACCGTGTGGCGTATGTCCGTGCGGCCGACGTGCGGGTGGTGCCTTCGGGCTCCTAGAGCCGCCGAGGCTGTCGGGGCCGGGTCCGCGTGGGGGCGGGCCCGGCCCTGACATGTGTACCGGCGGGCTGGTGTGCCCGGGTGGGATCGGTCAGTCGAAGACGTACCGCTGTCCGGCCCGCGCCTTGAAGGTCTTCTCGCCGCCCTTCAACAGGCTGCTGCGCACGGTGAGTTCGCGGGTGCGCGACGCGGTGAGCACGATGCGCGTGGCACGTCCGCCCGACCACTCGACGTCGAGGCGCGCCCCGCCGCGCGCCCGCAGGCCGCGCACCGATCCGTAGGGCCAGCTCGCGGGCAGTGCGGGAAGGACCTCGATGACGTCGAACTGGCTCTGCAGGAGCATCTCCACGATGCCCGATGTGGCGCCGAAGTTGCCGTCGATCTGGAACGGCGGGTGGGTGTCCCAGAGATTGGGCAGCGTCGAGGACTTGAGCTGCTCGCCGAGCATCTTGTGCGCGTGGTCGCCGTCGCGGAGCCGCGCCCAGAAGTTGACCTTCCACGCCTTGGACCAGCCGGTGCCGCCGTCGCCGCGCGCGGTGAGGGAGACCTTCGCGGCGTCGGCCCACTTGCTGCCCGGCTGGATCTGGCGTCCGGGGTGCAGGGCGTAGAGGTGGGAGACGTGCCGGTGGTCGTCGGTCTTGTCGTCCACGTCGGTCTTCCACTCCTGGAGCTGGCCCCAGGACCCGACGCGCAGTCCGGGGTCGAGCTTGCCGAGGGTCTTGTCGAGTTCGGCGCGGAAGGCGGCGGAGTCACCGAGGACGCGGGCGGCTTCCAGGGTGTTGGTGAGCAGGTCGTGGACGATCTGCTGGGCCATGGAGTCGCCGGCTGTGAAGTCGCCGTGCTCGGGCGAGTAGCTGGGGGTGACGACGAGGGTGCCGTCGCGGGGGTCGGTGCGGAGGTTGTCGAGCCAGAACTCGGCGGCTTCCTTCATCGCCGGATAGGCGGTCGAGCGGAGGTACTCCGTGGAGCCGCCGAAGCGGTAGTGCTCGTAGAGCTGCGCGGTGAGCCAGGCGGCGGCCTCGGGGAACCAGAAGGCGGTCGACCAGTCGTGGACGCCGGTGAAGCCGTAGGGGTTGGTCTCGTTGTGCACCACCCAGCCCCGCGAGCCGAACATCTCCTTGGCGGTGCGCCGTCCCGGCGCGCGCAGCGCCTCGACGAAGCGGTCGTACGGAGCGGTGGTCTCGGCGAGGTTCGCGGCCTCGGCGAGCCAGTAGTTCATCTGGAGGTTGATGTTGGTGTGGTAGTCGGCCGACCAGGGCGGGTTGGTGCTGTTGTTCCACACGCCCTGGAGGTTGGCGGGCAGCGAGCCCGCGCGGGACGAGGCGATGAGGAGGTAGCGCCCGTACTGGAAGAAGAGAGCCTCGAGGGCGCGGTCGGCCGGGCTCGCCCCTCCCCCATAGCCCTTGAGCAGCTGGTCGGTCGGGACGTCCGCGGGTGCCGACTGGCCGATGTCGAGGGCGACGCGGCCGAACAGGTCGCCGTGGTCGCGCAGATGGCGGGCGCGGAGCGCGCCGTGGCCCTTGGCGACGGCCTGGTCGACGGTGCGGGTGACGTCGGCGTGCGGGTCGTCGCCGCGGTAGTCGGGGTAGGTGTCGGCGTAGTCGGTTCCCGCGGCGAGCGCGAACCAGACGTGATCGGCGCCGGTGACGGTGATGCTGCCGTCCGCGTTCGCCGTGCGGGTGCCGCCCTGGTGCACGACGCGCAGTTGCGCCTCGAACTTCAGGCCGTTGTCGGCGAGTTCACCGCGTACGGCGATCCGGTCGCCGTCCGCCTTCGCGGTGAAGTCGGCGCGGGGCGAGGTGTGGCGCAGGGTGCAGCTGACGCTTCCGGGGCGGTCGGCGGTGAGGCGTCCGACGAGCACGCCGTCTGGGTACGAGGCGAAGAACTCCCGCTCGTGGCGGACCTGTTGGTGGGTGTACGTGACCGTCGCGAGGCCCGTGCGGAGGTCGAGGGCGCGGCGGTAGGTGGCGTCGGGCGTGGCCGGGGCATCCGCCATGTCGATGTGCAGGTCGCCGAAGGTCTGGTGGGCGCCGTAGCCGCGCCGGGGCTGGCCCAGCTCGGCGGCGACCGCGTCGGGGCTGAGCCCGCCCTTCTCGTCCAGCTCCGCCCGCACCTCGTCGAGGGCTCCGGGCCTGGCCTCGCGCCAGTTTCCGTGGTCGTAGCCCTCGCGGGAGCCGGGGCCGCCGGTCCACAGGGTCTTCTCGTTGAACTGGAGCCGCTCGGATGCGAGGGTGCCGAAGACCATGGCGCCGAGTGCGCCGTTGCCGATGGGGAGGGCCTCACGCTCCCAGTCAGCGGCAGGCGCGGCGTACCAGAGCAGGGATTCATCGGAGGTATCGCGCCCGTCAGGCCGTTCCTCGGCCGCAGCCGCGGTACCGGTGAGCAGGCCTCCGCCCGATGCCAGAACGGCTGCTCCGCCGACGGCGGACTTCATCGTGGTTCTTCGCGAGATCCCGGGAGTCATGACCGGTCACGTTAAAAGTCCGATGACTGGCCTGGCAAGGCACATGACAAAACCCACCCCTACGGCAGCAGGGGTGGGTACGTGGTCCGCGGTGGTGAGCGATGGTGACGGGTGGGTCAGCCCTGCTGGAAGAGCTCGGCGGGCAGCGGCTTCAGGAGGGCGTACAGATCGTCGGTGATCGGCCGGTCCCAGGCGGCGATGGTGACCAGGACGCCGTCGCTGCGGTCGAACTGCACGCAGGAGATGCGGCTTTCGGAGAGCTTGAGGCGGCGCACGATGAGGAGGTTGTCGCCCTGCATCACCGGCATGTCCTCGGTGGTGACGACGGTGATCTCCTCGTCGTTCTCCAGCGCGAGCATCAGCTGGGCCACCTCGAAGGGCACCTCGTCGTCGGCGATCTCGCGCGCCGGGGAGCCCTCGGGCAGATTGCCGATGATCATCGCGGGGCCGCGCCCGCCGAAGAGGTCGTAGCGCAGGAAGACGCCCTGGCAGCTGCCGTCGGGGGCGGGCAGCAGGCCCGCGCCGAGATTGCCGGGCCAGTCACCCGGGTCCATGGCAAGGACATCGAAGTCCGGGCCAGCGGGAGTGGCGGAGCTGCGGCGGCGGAGGAAGGACATGCGGCAATGGTACGTGGCCCGCGGTGCTTGTCGGCGCGGGGGCGGCGCCGGTCCGCACGCGGCTGTTTCGGGGCGGGCTCGCGTTCAGCGCGAGGTCAGCGGGGGTGATGGGGCGCCGAGCGCGGCGGCAAGACCGGAGTGGTCCGTTCCCACTTTCCGGTACACGGCGGACAGCAGCCGGATGACGGCCGCCTCGTCGGTGTGCAGCTCCTCGGCGACGCGGGCGGCCGGTTCGCCGCGGGCGGTGAGCGCCGCGGCGGCGCGCTCGCGCGCGGTGAGCGTGTCCGTCTCGGTGCTGTGCAGCAGCCGGGGGCGCAGGCCTGCCGCCGCCAGCTCGTCACGGGCCCGCTCGACGAGGCCGTCGGCACCGCACTGGACCGCCGCGTCGAGTCCGCGGTAGAGGGGGTCGGCGGCGTCCTTGGGGCGGCCGGTGCGGCGCAGTTCGGCGCCCAGGCAGACCAGCGCACAGGCGAGTTCGTACGCCGCGGGCGACCGCTCCAGGTGGCTGACGGACTCCTCGAGGAGCTTGATGCGCGCGGAGCCCGACGCGACCTCCGCGGTGATCCGCAGCGCCTGCCCGATCGCCGACGCGGTGGCGAACCTGCGGGCGCGCCGGACCGCTTCGTACGCGGTGGCGAGCGCGCGCTCGGGCGCGTCGTCGGCCTCGGCGAGCGCGAGGTGGAGCTGCC
>NZ_BAAAUG010000122.1:10383-32584 GCF_039533825.1 Streptomyces rectiviolaceus | reverse complement strand
GGCCCGGACAGCACCGCCGCCCCTCAGCCCACCCCGGCGACGCATCAGCCGGGCGACGCGGGCACCACGGCCGGCGGCCCCGTCAACTACACCCACCCCAGCCGTCAGACCAGCGCACCGCCACCGCCCCCGCCGACCGCGGCCCCGGCCGCGCCGGGCAAGTCCGCTCAGCCCGTGGCGGGCGACGCGACCGGCTGGTCGATGGAGGAGCGCCTCTACAACCAGGTGTGGGGCATGTTCGAGGACCTGGCCCGCACCACGGCCGCGTACCGAAGCGCCGTCGACTTCGCCGAGTCGCGCATGGACCAGGAGCTGGACAAGGTCCTCTCCGACCCGCGCAGCCGCATCGGCAACACCGGTGACGTCGCGCGCGAGGCCGCCCGCGCCAAGCACGGTCTCCTCGTCGACCAGGCGAGGGCCGCCCTCGACCGCGACCTGGGCCAGCTCGCCGCCGAGTCCGAGGTCGTCGAGCCCGCCCTGCCCATGGCGTACGCAGGATGGGACAGCCCTGTCTGGCACGCCTACCGCACCCCCATGGAGATCCCCATGGCGCTGCGCCTGGGCGACCTCCACCTGCCCGAGCGTCCCGACCTGCACATCCCGATGCTGGTCCGGCTGCCCCTCGAGCGCGGCCTGTGGATCGACAGCGGCCGCTCGTCGGGCACGGATTCCCTGGCCGACACGGACCAGCTCCGCCGCCTCGCCATGGACAGCGCGGTCGCGCATGCCGCGCGGCTGCTCGCGGTCTATCCGGCGGGCGAGTTCACGGTGCACGTCATCGACGCGGCGGGCTCCGCCACAGGCGCGCTCTCCCCGCTGGTGACGGCGGGCGTGCTCGACGAGGCCCCGGCCGCCGGCGCGGCAGGTGTGTCCGCGGTGCTCGCCAAGCTGACCCAGCGCGTGGACCTGGTGCAGATGGCGATCCGCGCGGGCGCGGCCGACGCGCTGCCGCCGGACCTGGACACCGCCGAGCAGCTCCTGATCGTCAACGACTTCCCGCACGGCTTCGACGACCGCGCCGTGACCCAGCTCCGCTACCTCGCGGACGAGGGCCCGGCGGTCGGCGTGCACCTGATGATGGTCGCCGACCGCGAGGACGCCGCCGAGTACGGCCCGCTGCTCGACCCCCTCTGGCGCGCGCTCCTGCGCCTGACCCCGGTGGCCGACGACCACCTCGCCGACCCGTGGGTCGGTCATGCGTGGACGTATGAGCCGCCGATGGCACCGCCCGGCAGCCAGGTGCTGCAGCAGGTCCTGAACCAGGTCGCGCACGCCCGGCGCACGGGCGGCCGCTGACCCGTCGACGGACCCCGCTGACCCGTCCACGAACCCCCGGGGCCCGCGGGACGACAGACGGTATAGCGACTTATGGCCCCGCCCGACCTGGGCTTTTGGCTTTCGTTTGCCATCCCCTTTACTAACTCTTGGTGTTTCGCGTACTCTTCTTTCAGCGGAGGGGAGTACTCCCGAACGCGACGTGCCCGTCAATACGGATCGCCATCGATCCCGGGGCGTCGGCCCGCGGGGCGGTGAGCCGCCTCGGGTGGAAGAGACCTCCGGCAGCGACGACGCTGATCAGTAGCCGTACGACGCCGGAGGCGCAGTGGACGTTTCAATGACCCTTTGGGTGCTGACCATTCTTGGTCTGTCTGCCCTGATCGCGGCTGACTTCTTCATCGGCCGCAAGCCGCACGACGTATCGATCAAGGAAGCCGGAATCTGGACGGTCGTCTGGATCGTGCTGGCCGCGCTCTTCGGAGTGGGCCTGCTGATCTGGGGCGGTGGCCAGGCCGGCGGCGAGTTCTTCGCGGGCTTCATCACCGAGAAGTCGCTCAGCGTCGACAACCTCTTCGTCTTCATCCTGATCATGGCGAAGTTCTCGGTGCCCAGCCATCTCCAGCAGCGGGTGCTGCTGTTCGGTGTGCTGATCGCGCTCGTACTGCGAGCGATCTTCATCGCCGCAGGCGCCGCGGTCATCGCCAACTTCTCCTGGGTCTTCTACATCTTCGGCGCGTTCCTGATCTACACCGCCTGGAAGCTCATCCAGGAGGCGCGCTCCGGCGACGAGGAAGAGGAGTGGGAGGAGAACCGCCTCCTGAAGGCCGCCGAGAAGAAGTTCGGCGTCGCCGACCAGTACCACGGCACCAAGCTGTTCATCCAGAAGAACGGCAAGAAGATCATGACGCCCCTCATGATCGTCATGCTCGCCATCGGCACCACCGATGTGCTCTTCGCGATGGACTCGATCCCCGCGATCTTCGGCCTCACCCAGGACCCGTACATCGTCTTCACGGCGAACGCCTTCGCCCTGATGGGTCTGCGACAGCTGTACTTCCTCATCGGCGGACTGCTCAAGAAGCTGGTCCACCTCAGCTACGGCCTGTCGGTCATCCTCGGCTTCATCGGCGTGAAGCTGGTCCTGCACGCCCTGCACGAGAACGGGTTGCACGTCCCCGAGATCTCCATCCCGGTCTCGCTCGGCGTCATCTGTGGTGTCTTGGTCATCACGACGATCACCAGCCTCATGGCCACCAAGAAGCAGGCGAAGAAGGAGGCCGCGGAGAAGGCGGCCGACGAGACTCCGAAGGACAGCATCGAGGCCTGACGGCGTCGGACACAGGAGTTACGGAGCACGGGAGTGGCCCGCGGCGGATCGCCGCGGGCCACTCCCGTGCCGTGCTCGTCCCAGTCGCGTGCCCGGTGAGGGCAGGGCAGCATCGAAGGCATGATCACTCGGCTCCGGGTACTCGCCACCCAGTGGACCGCGGCCGTGCCGGTCCTCGCCGTCGTGCTGCTCGCCTTCACCTGGGGGCGCGATCTGCCGGGCGCGGTCGTGGCCGTGGTGACGCTCGTGCTCGCCGGTGCCGTGCTCGCCGCCGTGCACCACGCCGAGGTGATCGCGCACCGCGTCGGTGAACCCTTCGGCTCGCTCGTCCTCGCGGTCGCCGTGACGATCATCGAGGTCGCGCTGATCGTCACCCTCATGGCCGACGGCGGCGACAAGAGTGCCACGCTGGCCCGCGACACCGTGTTCGCCGCAGTGATGATCACCTGCAACGGCATCATCGGCCTGTGCCTGCTCGTGGGGGCCCTGCGCCACCGCGTCGTCATCTTCCAGTCCGAGGGCACCGGCGCCGCCCTCGCGACCGTCGCCACGCTCGCCACCCTCAGCCTGGTCCTGCCGACCTTCACCACGACCAAGCAGGGCCCGGAGTTCTCCACGGCGCAGCTCGTTTTCGCCGCTCTCGCCTCGCTCGTCCTGTACGGCCTGTTCGTGACGACGCAGACCGTGCGCCACCGCGAGTACTTCCTGCCGATCACCCGCAAGGGCGAGGTGATCGACTCCGAGGAGGCCTCAGGGCCCTCGTCCCGCACCGCCGTGATCAGCCTGGGCCTGCTCGCCCTCGCCCTGATCGGCGTGGTCGGCCTCGCCAAGGGGGTCTCGCCGACCATCGAGTCCGGTGTGGAGAGTGCCGGCATGCCGCACTCCGTGGTCGGCGTGATCATCGCGTTGCTCGTGCTGCTCCCGGAGACCATCGCGGCCGTCCGCGCCACCCGCCGCGACCGGGTGCAGACCAGCCTCAACCTCGCCCTCGGGTCGGCGATGGCCAGCATCGGCCTGACCATCCCCGCCGTCGCGGTCGCCTCGGTCTGGCTCTCCGGGCCGCTGGTGCTCGGGCTCGGTCCGACCCACATGGTGCTGCTCGCGCTCACCGTGATCGTCGGCACGCTCACGGTCGTGCCGGGGCGCGCCACTCTTCTGCAGGGCGGGGTCCATCTGGTGCTGTTCGCGGCGTACCTGGAGCTCGCGGTCACGCCGTGACGGGGGCCGGTTCCGGGACAGGCCGCGTCTCGGGCAGCAGCGCGAAGCAGCCGAGGCTCAGCAGGGCCACGGCCGTCAGATACGCCGCGACGCCCCACGGGGTGCCCTCGCCGTGCGCCACTGCCGTCGCCACGATCGGGGTGAGCGCGCCGCCGAGCACCCCGCCCAGGTTGTAGCCCACCGCGGCGCCCGTGCAGCGCACCCGCGGCTCGTACAGCTCGGGCAGGTACGCGGCGATCACGGCGAACATCGTGATGAACGCGAGCATCGCCACCAGGAAGCCGAGGAACATCAGCAGCGGCTCGCCGGTCGCGAGCAGCGCGATCATCGGGAACATCCAGAGTGCGGAGAGCGCGCATCCAAGGAGGCACAGGGGCCGCCGCCCGTACCGGTCGCCGAGCACCGCGGCCACGGGCGTCAGCGCGCCCTTCACCACGACCGCGGCCATGATGCAGGCGAGCATGACCGTACGGCTGACGTCGAGCCGCTCCACCGCGTAGGCGAGGGACCACGTCGTCACGGCGTAGAACACCGCGTACCCGACGGCGAGCGCGCCGGCCGTGAGCAGCACGAGCCGCCAGTGGTCGCGCACCACTTCGGCGAGCGGCACGCGCGCGTGCTCCCGCAGTTCCAGGAAGCTCGGGCTCTCCGCGAGGGACGTACGCAGCGCGAGCCCGGCCGCCGCGAGCACGCCCGCGGCCCAGAACGGCACCCGCCATCCCCAAGAGGCGAACTGCGCCTCGGTGAGGGTCGCCGAGAGCACCAGCATGATCCCGTTGGCGAGGAGAAAGCCGAGCGAGGGCCCCATCTGCGGAAAGCTCGCCCACAGCCCGCGCCGCTCGGCCGGCGCGTGCTCGGCGGTAAGCAGCACCGCCCCGCCCCACTCCCCGCCGAGCCCGAGCCCTTGGAGGAACCGCAGCACCAGGAGCAGCACCGGAGCGGCCGTCCCGATCGAGTCGTACGTGGGCACACAGCCGACGGCGACCGTGGCGAGGCCCGTCAGGAGCAGCGAGCCGACGAGCACGGGCCGCCGTCCGCGCCGGTCACCGATGTGCCCGAAGAGGACGGACCCCAGGGGCCGCGCCACAAACCCCACTCCGAATGTCGCGAAGGCGGCGAGAGTTCCCGCGAGCGGCGAGAAGGTCGGGAAGAACAGGGGCCCGAGGACGAGGGCCGCGGCGGTCCCGTAGATGAAGAAGTCGTAGAACTCGATGGCGGTCCCGGCGAGCGAGGCGGCCGCGAGCCGTGGCAGAGAGGGGGGCTTGGCAGGGGAGTGGCTCTTGCGCATGCCGCGTCAACTACCCGCTGTGACGGCCGGTTACGGGGGCGTGCGGAGGCGCGGAGAGATCCCTCAGTACGCTGACGGCATGACGCGCACTCTTGCCAACGCACCGATCCTGATCCTGAACGGCCCCAATCTGAACCTGCTCGGTCAGCGCCAGCCCGAGATCTACGGCTCCGACACCCTCGCCGACGTGGAGGCGCTGTGCGCCAAGGCGGCGGCCGCGCACGGTGGCATGGTGGATCTCCGGCAGAGCAACCACGAGGGTCAGTTGGTGGACTGGATCCACGAGGCACGCGAGCACCACGTAGGCATCGTCATCAACCCGGCCGCCTACTCGCACACCTCAGTCGCGATTCTCGACGCGCTCAACACCTGTGACGGAATGCCGGTGTTGGAGGTCCACATCTCCAACATCCATCAGCGGGAGGCGTTCCGGCACCATTCGTACGTCTCCCAGCGCGCCGACGGCGTCATCGCCGGGTGCGGTGTACAGGGGTACGCGTTCGCGGTGGAGCGGGTGGCGGCGCTGGCCGGCGGGGCCTGAGCCCCGCCGACGCGGGCAGTTCACCAGCCCCGCTGGCGCCACTCCGGCAGATGCGGGCGCTCGGTGCCGAGCGTCGTGTCGTTCCCGTGGCCGGGGTAGACCCAGGTCTCGTCGGGGAGCGTGCCGAAGATCTTCGTCTCGACGTCGTGCAGCAGGCTCGCGAAGGCCTGCGGGTCCTTGCGCGTGTTGCCGATGCCGCCGGGGAAGAGGCAGTCGCCGGTGAAGACGTGCGGGTGGCCGTGCGGGTCGTCGTACACGAGCGCGATCGAGCCCGGCGTGTGGCCCACCAGGTGGCGTGCGGTGAGGGAGACGTGCCCGACACTCACGGTGTCGCCGTCCGAGAGCGGGAAGTCCGTGGGCACGGGAATGCCGACGACGTCCTCGCGGCCCGCGTAGGTCCGGGCGCCGGTGGCCTCGACGACCGCGGCGAGGGCCTGCCAGTGGTCGCCGTGCTGATGGGTGGTGACGACGGACGCGATGCCGTCGTCACCGATCAGCGTGAGCAGCGTCGCCGAGTCGTTCGCCGCGTCGATCAGGAGCTGCTCGTCCGTGGCCCGGCAGCGCAGCAGATAGGCGTTGTTGTCCATCGGGCCGACCGCGACCTTCGAGATCATCAGATCCTGCAGCTCGTGCACATCCGCACCGCCGCCGACCTTCACTGCTCCGCTGTACGTCATGTGACTCAGCCTATAGCGGGGGCAGGGAGGGCAGGAGGCCGCCTTCGGCCGTCAGCGCGGAGCCGTCGCGACGGCCGGAGAGCCAGCCGACCACGTCGGACGCGGGGCCGGAAACAGTGACCTCGGGGACCCCGGGCTCGCCGTCCCGGCCGGTGCTCCACGTGTGCGTGCCGTCCGTGATCCGCGTGGGCGGCACATCGGGGTTCCCCGAGAAGCGTGCCGCAAGGAACGCGATCTCCCGCTGCACGAACTCCTCCGGCAGATCTTCGAGCTCGTACCCGATGCCGAGGTCGACGTGGTGCAGCTCGACCTCGACCCACCGCCGGAACGGCACCCGCGACGCGGAGTCCGTGACTCCGTTGCGCATCTCGATGGTGCGGGACCAGTCGGCCGGGATCGCGGCCTGCGCCTCGAAGCGTGCCGCGCTCTCGCGCACGTCATCGAGCTGCTCGGCCGGTGGCCGGGGCGCGTCCCGCTCGATGTCGGCGTCCCGCGCCTCGCCGTTCACATACATCGGCCGCCCGGCCAGGACATTCACCAGCGCGTCCGCGTTCCGGGCGACGTGGGCCAGGACGTGACCGCGGGTCCAGCCCGGAAGGCGTGACGGCTCAGTGGTCGAATCGTTGTTCAGTTTCGCGGCTGCTGTGAGCAGCCGGTCGGTCGCGTCACGTACAGACGCCAGGTCGCGCACATGATCAATCATGCGCCCGACGATAGCCGCGCCACACGTTCGGGTGAAGGTCTCGGAGCGGCACCGCTAATCGAATGCACGTGCTATATGGTCGGATGCGGCATCGGGCATTCTTGGTGGTCCGGGTTTGTTATCAACCAGGGCAACCGCCCCGGCGTTGTCAGTGGCTCGCCCTAGTCTGTGAATGACGGGGGTCCCGCCCCTGTCACTTCTCTCAAGAAAGGTGCGGACCGGCGTGGCCGACCGTCTCATCGTCCGTGGCGCGCGCGAGCACAATCTCAAGAACGTCTCGCTCGACCTCCCGCGTGACTCCCTCATCGTCTTCACCGGGCTCTCCGGGTCGGGCAAGTCCTCGCTCGCGTTCGACACGATCTTCGCCGAGGGCCAGCGGCGGTACGTGGAGTCGCTGTCCTCGTACGCCCGGCAGTTCCTCGGTCAGATGGACAAGCCGGACGTCGACTTCATCGAGGGCCTCTCGCCCGCGGTCTCCATCGACCAGAAGTCGACCTCGCGCAACCCGCGCTCCACGGTCGGCACCATCACCGAGGTCTATGACTACCTCCGCCTGCTCTTCGCGCGCATCGGCAAGCCGCACTGCCCCGAGTGCGGGCGCCCCATCGCGCGGCAGTCGCCGCAGGCCATCGTCGACAAGGTCCTGGAGCTGCCGGAAGGCAGCCGCTTCCAGGTCCTCTCGCCGCTGGTGCGCGAGCGCAAGGGCGAGTTCGTCGACCTCTTCGCCGACCTCCAGACCAAGGGCTACAGCCGCGCGCGGGTCGACGGCGAGACGATCCAGCTCTCCGAGCCGCCCACGCTGAAGAAGCAGGAGAAGCACACGATCGAGGTGGTCATCGACCGCCTCACGGTGAAGGACTCCGCCAAGCGCCGCCTGACCGACTCCGTGGAGACCGCGCTCGGTCTCGCGGGCGGCATGGTCGTCCTGGACTTCGTCGACCTCCCCGAGGACGACCCCGAGCGCGAGCGCATGTACTCGGAGCACCTGTACTGCGCGTACGACGACCTGTCCTTCGAGGAGCTGGAGCCCCGCTCCTTCTCCTTCAACTCGCCCTTCGGCGCCTGCCCGGACTGCTCGGGCATCGGTACGCGCATGGAGGTCGACCCCGAGCTGATCGTCCCGGACGAGGACAAGTCGCTCGACGAGGGCGCCATCCACCCCTGGTCGCACGGCCACACCAAGGAGTACTTCGGACGGCTCGTCGGCGCGCTCGCCGACGCCCTCGGCTTCGCCACGGACATGCCCTGGGCCGGCCTCCCGCAGCGCGCCAAGAAGGCCCTCCTGAACGGCCACAAGACGCAGATCGAGGTGCGCTACAGGAACCGGTACGGCCGCGAGCGGGTCTACACCACCGCCTTCGAAGGTGCCGTCCCCTTCGTCAAGCGCCGCCACAGCGAGGCCGAGAGCGACACGAGCCGCGAGCGCTTCGAGGGCTACATGCGCGAGGTGCCCTGCCCCACCTGTGAGGGCACGCGCCTCAAGCCGATCGTCCTGGCCGTCACCGTCATGGGCATGTCCATCGCGGAGGTCGCCGCGATGTCCATCAGCGACTGCGCGGACTTCCTCGCCAAGCTGAAGCTGGGCGCCCGCGACAAGAAGATCGCCGAGCGCGTCCTGAAGGAGGTCAACGAACGGCTGCGGTTCCTGGTCGACGTCGGCCTGGACTATCTCTCCCTCAACCGCGCGGCGGGCACCCTCTCCGGAGGCGAGGCCCAGCGCATCCGCCTGGCCACGCAGATCGGCTCGGGCCTCGTCGGCGTCCTGTACGTACTGGACGAGCCCTCCATCGGCCTGCACCAGCGCGACAACCACCGCCTGATCGAGACCCTCGTGCGCCTGCGCGACATGGGCAACACGCTCATCGTCGTCGAGCACGACGAGGACACCATCAAGGTCGCCGACTGGGTCGTCGACATCGGCCCCGGCGCGGGCGAGCACGGCGGCAAGGTCGTGCACAGCGGCTCCATGAAGGAGCTGCTCGCCAACCCGGACTCGGTGACCGGGCAGTATCTGTCGGGCAAGAAGTCCATTCCGGTGCCGGACATCCGCCGCCCCGCGGACCCCTCGCGCCAGCTGACGGTGCACGGCGCCCGCGAGAACAACCTCCAGGACATCGACGTCTCCTTCCCGCTCGGCGTCCTCACCGCCGTCACGGGTGTCTCGGGCTCCGGCAAGTCGACGCTCGTGAACGACATCCTCTACACACACCTGGCGCGCGAGCTGAACGGCGCACGATCCGTTCCCGGGCGGCACACGCGCGTGGAGGGCGACGACCTCGTCGACAAGGTCGTGCACGTCGACCAGTCGCCCATCGGCCGCACACCGCGATCGAACCCGGCGACGTACACCGGAGTCTTCGACCACGTCCGCAGGCTTTTCGCGGAGACGATGGAGGCGAAGGTCCGGGGCTATCTGCCCGGCCGCTTCTCCTTCAACGTCAAGGGCGGTCGCTGCGAGAACTGCTCCGGTGACGGCACGATCAAGATCGAGATGAACTTCCTCCCGGATGTGTACGTCCCCTGCGAGGTCTGCCACGGGGCGCGCTACAACCGCGAGACGCTGGACGTCCACTACAAGGGCAAGTCCATCGCCGAGGTCCTGGACATGCCGATCGAGGAGGCGCTCGACTTCTTCGAGGCGGTGCCGGCCATCTCCCGCCACCTGCGCACGCTCAACGACGTGGGCCTCGGGTACGTCCGGCTCGGCCAGTCCGCGCCGACCCTCTCCGGTGGTGAGGCCCAGCGCGTGAAGCTGGCCTCCGAGCTCCAGAAGCGCTCGACGGGACGGACCGTCTACGTCCTGGACGAGCCGACCACCGGTCTGCACTTCGAGGACATCAGCAAGCTGATCACGGTCCTTTCCGGACTGGTCGACAAGGGCAACACGGTCATCGTCATCGAGCACAACCTCGACGTCATCAAGACCGCTGACTGGGTCGTCGACATGGGCCCCGAGGGCGGCAACGGCGGCGGTCTGGTCGTCGCCGAGGGCACGCCCGAGGAGGTCGCCGGGGTTCCGACGAGCCACACGGGCAAGTTCCTGCAGAACATCCTGGTGCCGGACGTTCCTTCGCAGGGGCGTAGGCGGGTTGCTGCCGCGGCGGTGAAGAAGCCGGCGGCCAAGGCCACCGCCAGGACCGGAGCTGCCAAGGCCACGGCCAAGAAGGCCACGGCCAAGAAGGCCACGGCCAAGAAGGCCGCCCCGAAGAAGGCTGCCGCCAAGAAGACGACCAAGGCTCGTAAGGCCTGATGTGGCCGCGCCCCTTCGGGTGCTCCTGAACGGGCCGCCGGGCAAGGATCCCCTTGTCCGGCGGCCCGTTGCCGTGGTCGCCTGGCCGCATGACCGTACGTACTGAACGCGAAGGCCCGGTAACGACCATCGTGTTGTCCCGGCCCGACGTGCGGAACGCCGTCGACGGGCCCACCGCCCGTGCTCTCGCCGACGCCTTCCGTGCCTTCGACGCGGACCCCGACGCGTCCGTCGCCGTGCTCTGGGGCGAGGGCGGCACCTTCTGCGCCGGTGCGGACCTCAAGGCCATCGGGACACCCGCGGGGAACGAGGTGACCGAGAAGGGCGACGGGCCCATGGGGCCGACCCGCATGCGGCTCTCCAAGCCCGTCATCGCCGCGATCTCCGGGCACGCGGTCGCCGGAGGCCTGGAGTTGGCGCTCTGGTGCGATCTGCGCGTCGCCGACGAGGACGCCGTACTCGGAGTCTTCTGCCGCCGCTGGGGCGTCCCCCTCATCGACGGCGGGACCGTGCGGCTGCCCCGGCTCATCGGGGAGAGCCGGGCCATGGACCTGGTGCTCACCGGACGGCCCGTGCCCGCTGCGGAGGCGCTGGCGATGGGCCTGGTCAACCGGACCGTACCGCCGGGCACGTCCCGTGCGGCGGCCGAACGCCTCGCCGCGGAGATCGCCGCGTTCCCCCAGACCTGCCTCAGGAACGACCGGCTCTCCGTACAGGAACAGGGCGGTCTGACCGAGGAGGAGGCGATGGCGGGCGAACTGAGACACGGCCTGCGGTCCCTCGCCGATGCGGCGGACGGCGCCGCCAGGTTCGCCGCGGGGGCGGGGCGGCACGGCGCCTTCACGGACGGCGGGGGAGACGCTGGGCCGCCCGCCGGCTAGCCCTCGGCGGGCGCGGCCGGGGCCTGCGGCTCCAGGAACTGCATGTCCAGCTGGATCTTCACCACGTCGCCGAGCATCCCGGCACCGAAATCGAGGCCGTAGTCACTGCGGCGGATCTCGCCGGTCGCCTCGAACCCCGCATGGCGCCGGGGGTCGCCGGGGAAGGCCTGGAGCCCGCCGAACTCGACGGCGAGGGCGATCGGCTTCGTCACGTCACCGATGGTCAGTCCGCCCTCCAGGGTCCACTCGTCCTCCTTGCCGATGACCCGCGTCGAGCGGAACGTCATCGTGGGGCGGCGCTCCACGTCCAGCAGATCCGGCGCGCGGACGTGCGCGTCACGGTCCTTGTTGCCGGTGTCGATCGACGCCAGGGCGATGGTCGCCGTCACCGACGAGGTCTCGGCGCTCTCGCCCACCACCAGCCCGGCCGTCACCTCCGCGAACCGGCCCCGCACCTTCGAGATCCCGAGGTGGCGGATGGTGAAGTTGACGGCGGAGTGGAAGGGGTCGATCTCCCAGCTCCCCGCGGGGAGGGGAAGCGCGGTCGTCGCAGCGGCAGTACTCGTGTCAGAAGTCATGCCGTCCACGATGCGAGGCCGCCCGCACCCGAGGAAGGCCGAGCCGAGACTGGTAGTGACAGGGCCACGATCCGGTCCGGTGCCTGCTGGTACGTTCGGCCGGTGAGCGACAACGAGCTGGGCACCTTCCTGCGCACCTGCCGTGAAGCGGTCACGCCCGCCGAAGTCGGGCTCCCCACCGGCCCCCGGCGCCGCACTCCGGGCCTGCGCCGCTCTGAGGTCGCCACGCTCGCCGGCGTCAGCGTCGAGTACCTCGCCCGCCTCGAACAGGGCCGGGACCGCCACCCGTCCCCGCAGGTGATGGGCGCGCTCGCGGATGCCCTGCGGCTGCCCGTGGAGGAGCGCTTCCACATGCGCCGCCTGGAGAAGAAGACGAGCGGCGACCCCTGCTGCCCGACGGCGAGCGTGCCGTCCCGAGCGGTGCGGTCCACCGTGCGGGCGCTCATCGACCACCTGGAGCCCGCCCCGGCCGTCCTGTTCAACCGGCTCAGCGACGTCCTCGCGTACACCTCGGGCTACGAGCGGATCGTGAGGCCCATCGGCCTTCTCGACGACGAGCGGCCCAACCTCATCCGATTCCTCTTCACCGACGAGCGGGCCCGAGCCGCCTACCCCGAGTGGGAAAGCGTCGCCGACGAGCAGGTCGCCTCGTTCCGAGCCGAGTCCATGCTGCCCGACCCCCATGCCGAGGGATTCGCCGACGAGTTGACCGTCATAGCCGGTGCCCCGTTCGCCGACCGCATGGCGGCCGTGCCGCGGCTGCCCCGGCACAGCGGCGTCGAACGCATGACGCACCCGGAGGTCGGTGCGGTGCGCCTTTCGTACGAGACCCTGACGCTGCCCGACGCCGACGGCCAGCGCCTGGTCGTCCAGCTGCCGGCCGACGAAGCCTCATCGGCCGCGCTCGACCGCCTCAACGGCCGCAAGCCGGGCGGCCTCCGCGCGGTGACTGGCTGACGGCCGTCGCCCCACGGAATGCCGGACGCGGTCTCACCGGGCGGACCGGCCCTCACCCCAACTCCTGCGCGTACGGCGGCTTCGCGCCCGCGCGGGACACGGTGACGGCGGCCGCGCGTGCCGCGAAGCGCAGGACCTCGACCCAGCTGTCCGCGCCGAGGCCGGACAGGGACTCCACGGAGAGCGCGTCCCGTGCGGAAAGTCCGTGCAGCAGTGCCGCGTTGACCGTGTCGCCCGCGCCGATGGTGTCCACCACGTCGACCCGCTCGCCCGGCACCGACCACTCCCCGCCGTCCCGTGTGAAGACGGTGAGCCCCTCGCCGCCCCGCGTGATCACCACCGCGCCGGGCCCGGACGCGAGCCACTCGCGCGGCGTGCCGCCGAGCCAACTCGCGTCGTCCTCCGAGAGCTTGAGCAGCGAGACCGACGGCAGCCAGCTCTTGAACCGGGCCCGGTAGGCGTCCGCGTCCGGGATCAGACCCGCACGGACATTGGGGTCGAGGGCCGTGAAGACGCCCCGCGCCGCCTCCCGGCGCATCAGCTCCTCGTACGCGCTCGCGCCCGGTTCCAGGACGAGCGAGCACGTGCCGAACGACACCGCGCGTACGCCGTCGGGCAGCCGCTCCGGGGCCGTGAAGAGCCGGTCCGCCGTGCCCTCGACGTAGAAGGAGTAACCGGCTGAGCCGTCCGCGCCGATCGACGCGACCGCGAGCGTCGTCGGCTCGGCGCCGCGCTGGACGTACGACACCTCGACACCCGCGGCCCGCAAACCGTCGACCAGCGCGTCGCCGAACGCGTCCGACGAGATCCGCGAGCAGAAGGCGACGGGGGAGCCGAGACGGCCGAGTGCCACCGCGGTGTTGTACGGACCGCCGCCGAGCCGCGGGGCGAGCGCGGGCAGCCCGGCATCACCCGTACCGGAAGCACCGGCGCGATCCTGCGGGACGAGGTCGATCAGGGCCTCTCCGGCGACGACTATCACGGGTGGTTCCTCTCGGCTCTGCGGTCGCGGCTCTGCGGTCGCGGTTCTGCGGTGGTGCCCCCCGCTTCCGCCACAGGCTAGAGCTTCCCGGCGGGCCCGGCCCGACACGGGCGCCACTCGGGCACGGCCGCGCCCAACGCGGGCAAACGGCGCCCCACCGGTATGGTCTGATCCGTCACCGAAGCGCCTGACCTGTGGAGATTCCATGCCCGGCACGCCTCCCCCCGCCCGTCGCACCGTGCTGCGTGCCGCTGCCCTCGTCCCGGCCGCCGGTCTGGGGATCACGGCCTGCTCGTCCGGCGGCGACGACGGCGGTGGCTCCAACCGTTCGGCGCCGACCGCGCCCGTGGAGATCGGGAAGTCCGACGAGGTGGAGGTCGGCGCCTCGAAGCTCTACACCGACGAGAACGTCGTCGTGAGCCGCATCGCGGACGACGAGTACAAGGCGTTCAGCACGATCTGCACGCACGAGAAGTGCCCGATCAACAAGCTGGAGGGGCACAAGCTCATCTGCCCCTGCCACGGCAGCCAGTTCGACGCCACCAACGGCAAGGTGCTGCACGCCCCCGCCGTCAGGCCGCTGGAGGAGCTGCCGGTGAAGGTGGAGGACGGCAAGATCGTCGCGGGTTGAGGGCCGACGCGGCCTTTCACTCCCAGTCCCAGGCGATCCCCAGGATCCCGGCCCGCACCTGCGGCTCCACCAGGTGCACCGACCGATGGCTGCCGCTCAGCGTCAGGTCGCGCCGCCCGCCGCGCGGCGCGGCCTCCGAATGCTGGGCGAAGCGGTGGCAGCGTACGGGCAGCGCCCCTTCGTCGAACCGCACCTGGAGCGCGTACTGCCCGCCCGCGAAGGTGAAGCCCCGGAAGTACTCGGTGGCCGGCCCCGCCGTGCCGTCCTCGAAGCCGTAGCGGAAGAGATGCGTGTCGCCCGCGCGCAGGCGCGTGTCGAAGAGCAGCTCGGCGACGAGCACCCCCGTCTCGTGGTGCCAGCGCACGCGTCCCGTGCGGCAGTTCTCCAGGGCGTGTACGCCGATGCGTTCCGGTACGCAGCCGGGGTCGCCGCGGTAGATCGCGAGGTAGCGGTCCACGTCGTCCCGGTGGGAGCGCACCGCGTGCTGCGAGTCGCGGCCCAGCAGCTCGCGGTGCCCGCCGATCCGCACCCGCTCGTGGTGGCCGATGGTGTGCAGGCCGCCGTCGAGCGGCGATCCGAGCTCGGTGATCAGCTCCTGGAGGACGTCGGAGGCCTCCAGGAGGGAGCGGTAGGAGCGGGCGGCGGGGCGTTCGCAGTCGGGGTGGTCGGCGGGCTTGGCGAGGAGCCGGATCAGTGACTCCTCGGGGAGTTCGAGGATCTCCTCCAGGGCGCGCACGGCGCGGAGCGACTCGGTGCGCTGAGGGCGGCGTGCGCCCTGCTGCCAGTAACTCAGGCTCGTCACCCCGACGTTGACGCCTTGGCGCGCGAGATGATGCCGTACGCGTTGCAGGGGCAGGCGTCGTGCGGCGATCGCGGCCCGCAGCGCCACGTGGAAGGGGCCGGTGCGCAGGGCGGCCTCCAGGTCCGCAGGCACTCCGTCCGCGAGCTGTGTGCCGTGCCGCATCGCAAGGCCCTTCTGTGAACATTCACATCGGCCGTCCGGGCGTACGCACCGGTCGGAGCGGGCCGCCAGGTGGGCGTACGAGGGGTGTTCACATACGTACGCCGCCGTTCACGGCCCAAGTAATCCCGCATTGAACCTTGTTGACCTGCACCCGACAACACTCGATGCTCAATCGCAGCGTCCGGACGCGCTCCTCCACCACCCCACCCCCCGCATGGGAGGAACGCGATGCGCCATAGAAACAGCAGGTACAGCGGACGCAGACGGTTGTCCGCGCTCGCCGTCGTGGCGGCGGCCCTGGTCGCCGCGCCGGCGGCCACGGCCACGGCCGCCACCGACAGCCCTCCGTCCGCGTCCGTACGAGGCACGGACGCGGACGCCCCTTCCCTCCTCGCCGCCAAGCGTCTGAACATCACGATGCAGGCCCAGCAGAAGACCAACTGGTGCTGGGCCGCGGCCGGGAACACGATCGCCACCTTCTACGGCAAGAAGTACAGCCAGAACCAGTTCTGCAACGCCGCCTTCGGGCGCAGCCAGAACACCGAGTGCCCCAACTCGCAGGCGACGCTCGGCGACGTGCAGAACGGTCTGCGCTGGGCGGGCATCAACGCCGGTTCGTACGTCAACGGCTGGCTGCGCTACCCGACCGTGCAGGCCGAGATCAACGCGGGCCGCCCGGTCGAGACCCGCATCCAGTGGTCGAACGGCGGCGGTCACATGCACGTCCTCTACGGCTTCGACGACGCGAACAGCTGGGTCTACTGGGGCGACCCGTGGCCCTCCAACGACCGCTACAACTGGGCATCGCACAGCTGGTACGTCAACAACAACACCTTCTCCTGGACCCACTCGCTGTACCGGATAGGGGCGTGAGCGCGATGACCCGTCACCTTCCCCGCCACCTGCTGAGGGCGGTGCTCGCCGGCTCTGCCGCCACCCTGCTGCTCGGCCTCGCGGCGCCGCACGCCTCCGCGGACTCCGGGCCTTCGGACGCCTCGCTCGAAGCGGCTCACGATGCCGCGGCCGCCCCCAAGACCCTCGATACGCTCTCCCGCTTCTTCGCACGGGAGGGAGCCGTCAGCAAGGCCGCGGCGGACCCGCGCGTGCGGGGCGACGACGCCGTTCCTGTGCGCTACCTCTCCCCGGAGTTCGTCGCGGGCAAGAAGGGCGCGCCGATCGCGCGCGTGGAGTTCCTGGCCAGCAAGGCGGTCTCTTCCGACGGGCAGGAGGCCTCCCTGTGGACCGTGAAGCAGGCCGGTTCCTGGCAGGTCGTGAACATCGCCACCGGGGACGACGAGACGCACTACGCGCGCGTGGGCGCCGACAAGCTCCCCGGGGGTACCGTTTTCCACGAGCCGCAGATCAATGCCTGGTACGTGCAGGGGCGGGGGCGGGTGCTGCCGCTGGACGCGGACGCGGTGCGTGCCGTGGGTGCGGGCGGGGCCTCGGTCGCCGCCTATCAGAAGCGTGTGCACGCTGCGTACGCCGACAAGCTGCCCGGCTCCGCGTACGCGAAGTCCGGCAAGGCGGGGGGCTTCGCCCCGAAGGAGCGGGCCTCTGAACAGTCCCCCGAGGGCCCCGTCACGGTCGCCTCCTCCGTGGCCGGAGCGGGCGCCCTGGCCGCCCTCGGCCTCTCCGGGGCGGCCGTCCTGCGCCGTCGCGCCCGGCAGCGCGGCTGACCTGCCCCGGCGTCCGGCCGGAGCTTCCCCACCCACCCGCCCTTTAGGGCGGGTGGGCTCTAGGGCGGGGGAGGCGGTGGCCCAGGGCGGTGGCCCAAGGCGTTGACCCTGTGCACGGGGAATCGGAGTTCCGGGCAGGGCTGTCGGAAGGGACTCGGAAGGATTCGGAAAGGACGGGGACAGCCCCTCAAGCCCCTGACTGTCAGCCCCCGCAAGTAGGGTGTGGAGCATGGCAGACCCCTCCAGCTACCGCCCCAAGCCGGGACAGATCCCCGACTCGCCGGGGGTCTATCGGTTCCGCGACGAACACCGCCGGGTGATCTACGTCGGCAAGGCGAAAAGCCTGCGCCAGCGCCTGGCCAGCTACTTCCAGGACCTGACGAATCTGCACCCGCGCACCGCCACGATGGTGACGACGGCCGCCTCCGTCGAGTGGACGGTGGTCTCCACCGAGGTCGAGGCGCTGCAGCTCGAGTACTCCTGGATCAAGGAGTACGACCCCCGGTTCAACGTCAAGTACCGCGACGACAAGAGCTATCCGTACCTCGCGGTGACGATGAACGAGGAGTTCCCGCGCGTGCAGGTGATGCGCGGCCACAAGAAGAAGGGCGTCCGCTACTTCGGTCCTTACGGCCACGCGTGGGCGATCCGCGACACCGTGGACCTCCTCCTGCGGGTCTTCCCCGTCCGCACCTGCTCGGCCGGAGTCTTCAAGAACGCCGAGCGCACCGGCCGCCCCTGCCTCCTCGGCTACATCGGCAAGTGCGCGGCGCCCTGCGTGGAGCGGGTCTCCCCGGAGGAGCACCGTGAACTCGCGGAGGACTTCTGCGAGTTCATGACGGGGCGCACGGGGACGTACATCCGCCGTATCGAGCGGCAGATGGCGGACGCCGCCGAGGACATGGAGTACGAGAAGGCGGCCCGCCTCCGCGACGACATCGGGGCCCTGAAGAAGGCCATGGAGAAGAGCGCCGTCGTCCTCGCCGACGCCACCGACGCCGACCTCATCGCCCTCGCCGAGGACGAGCTGGAGGCGGCCGTCCAGATCTTCCACGTCCGCGGCGGCCGCGTGCGCGGTCAGCGCGGCTGGGTCACCGACAAGGTCGAGGCGGTCACCAGCGGTGACCTCGTCGAGCACGCACTCCAGCAGCTCTACGGAGAGGAGAGCGGGGACTCCGTACCGAAGGAAGTCCTCGTCCCCGCGCTGCCCGACCCCATAGAGCCCGTCCAGGAGTGGCTCACCGAGCGCCGTGGTTCGAACGTCTCGCTGCGCATCCCGCAGCGCGGCGACAAGAAGGCGCTCATGGAGACCGTGGCGCGCAACGCACAGCAGTCGCTCGTGCTGCACAAGACCAAGCGCGCCTCCGACCTGACCACGCGCTCTCGCGCCCTGGAGGAGATCGCCGAGGCGCTGGAGCTGGACAGCGCCCCGCTGCGCATCGAGTGCTACGACATCTCACATCTGCAGGGTGACGACGTCGTGGCCTCGATGGTCGTCTTCGAGGACGGCCTCGCCCGCAAGAGCGAGTACCGCCGCTTCCAGATCAAGGGCTTCGAGGGCCAGGACGACGTCCGCTCCATGCACGAGGTGCTCACGCGCCGCTTCAAGCGCTACCTCGCCGACAAGGAGAAGACGGGGGAGTGGGACCCGAACGAGGCGGAGGCGGGCGGCGAGTCCGGTGAGGTGAACGGCCTGACCGAAGAGGACGGCCGTCCGAAGCGCTTCGCCTACCCGCCCCAGCTCGTCGTCGTGGACGGCGGCCAACCGCAGGTCGCGGCAGCCCAGCGGGCGCTCGACGAGCTCGGCATCGACGACATCGCGGTGTGCGGCCTGGCCAAGCGCCTCGAAGAGGTCTGGGTGCCCGGCGACGACGACCCGGTGATCCTGCCGCGCACCAGCGAGGGCCTGTACCTTCTCCAGCGGGTACGCGACGAGGCGCACCGCTTCGCGATCACGTACCAGCGCGCCAAGCGGGCCAAGCGCTTCAGGGCCGGACCGCTGGATGCCGTGCCGGGTCTGGGCGACGCGCGCAAGCAGACGCTGATCAAGCACTTCGGTTCGGTGAAGAAGCTGCGATCCGCGACAATCGACCAGATCTGCGAGGTTCCGGGCATAGGCCGCAAGACGGCCGAGGCGATCGTGGTGGCCCTGGCCGCAGCGGCACCCACGGCGCCCGCCGTGAACACGGCGACCGGAGAGATCATTGAAGAAGAGGAGCCCGCGCGCGCGGGAGCCTCGGACGATGGCGAGGAGCCCGTGTCCGCGGGCACCTCAGAGGAACGACGGGGGCAGGAGACATGACCGAGCACGACGAAGGCGGCGAGCAAGTGAGTACGGGCACGACCATCACCCCAGGTGAGCCCGCCGAGGTGGTCCCCGAGCTGGTGATCATCTCCGGCATGTCGGGAGCCGGACGCAGCACCGCGGCGAAGTGTCTCGAGGACCTCGGCTGGTTCGTCGTCGACAACCTGCCGCCCGCGCTGATCCCCACCATGGTGGAGCTCGGCGCCCGCTCGCAGGGGAACGTCGCCCGCATCGCGGTCGTCGTCGACGTACGAGGCCGCCGCTTCTTCGACAATCTGCGCCAGTCCCTCGCGGACCTGGAGGCCAAGAACGTCACCCGGCGGATCGTCTTTCTGGAGTCCTCGGACGACGCCCTGGTGCGCCGCTTCGAGTCGGTCCGCCGCCCGCACCCGCTGCAGGGTGACGGCCGGATCGTCGACGGCATCGCGGCCGAGCGCGAGCTCCTTCGCGAGCTGCGCGGTGACGCCGACCTGGTGATCGACACCTCCAGCCTGAACGTGCACGAGCTGCGCGCCAAGATGGACGCCTCGTTCGCGGGCGACGAGGAGCCCGAGCTGCGGGCCACCGTCATGTCCTTCGGCTTCAAGTACGGCCTGCCGGTCGACGCGGACCTCGTTGTGGACATGCGCTTCCTGCCCAACCCCCACTGGGTCCCGGAGCTGCGCCAGTACACCGGGCTCAACGAAGAGGTGGCGGCGTACGTCTTCAACCAGCCCGGCGCCAAGGAGTTCCTCGACCGGTACGCCGAGCTGCTCCAGCTCATCGCCGCGGGATACCGCCGCGAGGGCAAGCGTTACGTGACGATCGCGGTCGGCTGTACGGGCGGCAAGCACCGCTCCGTCGCCATGTCGGAGAAGCTCGCGGCGCGCCTCGTGTCCGAGGGCGTAGAGACCGTCCTCGTCCATCGGGACATGGGGCGAGAGTGAAGGCTTCCCTGCGGCTGAACCGCCTGGGCCGCAAGAGAAGTGCTCAGCCCAAGGTCGTGGCGCTCGGCGGCGGGATGGGCCTGTCCGCCTCCCTCGCCGGGCTGCGCCGCATCACGGGTGACCTCACCGCCGTGGTCACCGTCGCCGACGACGGCGGGTCGAGCGGGCGGCTCCGCGACGAGCTGGGCGTCCTGCCGCCGGGCGACCTGCGCAAGGCGCTCGCCGCCCTGTGCGGCGACGACGACTGGGGCCAGACCTGGGCCCGCGTCATCCAGCACCGCTTCCAGTCCAAGGGCGACCTGCACGAGCACGCGGTCGGCAATCTGCTGATCGTCGCCCTGTGGGAGCAGCTCGGCGACCACGTCCAGGCCCTCGACCTGGTCGGCAAGCTGCTCGGCGCGCACGGACGTGTGCTGCCCATGTCCGCGGTCCCGCTGGAGCTCCAGGCCCTGGTCAAGGGGCACGACCCGGAGCGCCCGGACGACGTGGACACGGTGCGCGGACAGGCCACGGTGGCCCTCACCCCGGGTGAGGTGCAGTCCGTGCACGTGGTCCCGCACGACCCGCCGGCCGTCCCCGAAGCGGTCGCCGCCGTGCTCGACGCGGACTGGGTGGTGCTCGGCCCCGGCTCCTGGTTCTCCTCGGTGATCCCCCATCTGCTGGTCCCCGACCTGCTCGACGCGCTCATCGAGACGAAGGCCCGCAGGGTGCTCTCGCTCAACCTCGCGCCACAACCCGGTGAAACCGATGGGTTCTCTCCGCAGCGTCATTTGGAGGTTTTGGCCCGACACGCCCCTAAACTCGCCCTGGACGTGGTGCTGGCCGACGACGCCGCCGTGCCCGACCGTGAGTCACTCACCGATGCCGCCAAGCGGCTCGGCGCCACGGTCGAGCTGGCGCCGGTGGCCAGGCACGATGGCACTCCGAGGCACGATCCGGAGCTCCTGGCCACCGCGTACGACCGTATTTTTCGGATGCATGGAAGGATCGGCCCATGGCGATGACGGCAGCGGTGAAGGACGAGATTTCCCGGCTTCCCGTCACCCGGACCTGCTGCAGAAAGGCAGAGGTCTCGGCCATCCTGCGGTTCGCGGGCGGCCTTCACCTGGTGAGCGGCCGCATCGTGATCGAGGCGGAGCTGGACACGGCGATGGCCGCGCGGCGGCTGAAGCGGGACATTCTCGAGATCTTCGGACACAGCTCGGAGCTGATCGTGATGGCTCCCGGCGGGCTGCGGCGCGGCTCGCGCTACGTCGTACGGGTCGTGGCGGGCGGCGATCAGCTGGCCCGGCAGACGGGCCTCGTGGACGGCCGTGGCCGCCCCATCAGGGGACTGCCGCCACAGGTGGTCTCGGGGGCCACCTGTGACGCGGAGGCGGCGTGGCGCGGGGCGTTCCTCGCGCACGGCTCGCTGACCGAGCCGGGGCGCTCCTCCTCCTTGGAGGTGACCTGCCCGGGTCCGGAGGCGGCGCTCGCCCTGGTCGGCGCCGCGCGCAGGCTGCAGATCGCGGCCAAGGCCCGTGAGGTGCGCGGCGTGGACCGTGTCGTCGTCCGGGACGGTGACGCGATCGGCGCCCTGCTCACCCGGCTCGGCGCCCACGAGTCCGTGCTCGCCTGGGAAGAGCGGCGGATGCGCCGCGAGGTGCGCGCCACCGCCAACCGCCTGGCCAACTTCGACGACGCGAACCTGCGCCGCTCGGCCCGCGCGGCCGTCGCCGCGGGCGCCCGGGTGCAGCGCGCCCTGGAGATCCTCGGCGACGAGGTCCCCGAGCACCTCGCGGCGGCCGGACGGCTGCGCATGGAGCACAAGCAGGCCTCCTTGGAGGAGCTGGGCGCGCTCGCCGAGCCGGTGCTGACGAAGGACGCGGTCGCGGGCCGTATCCGCCGGCTGCTCGCCATGGCGGACAAGCGGGCACAGGACATGGGGATTCCGGGTACGGAATCCAACCTGAGCGAGGAGCTCGCCGACAACATGGCGGTCTGACCGCCGTCGCACGTCGCACGTCACACAAGCCG
>NZ_BAAAUG010000122.1:0-10370 GCF_039533825.1 Streptomyces rectiviolaceus | reverse complement strand
CCCCCCTCCGGCTTCTTCGCGTCGCGTTGAATGCCATCCTTCACGCCATATTGACATGATCATGAAGTGTCACGAGCCTGGCGTTCGCGCACAAATGTGCCGGACAACCGCAAGGGGGGCTCATGAGACGAAGAGAGAGATCCAAGAGATCCAGAGCCGGTTTCAGATCCGTCGTCGCCGCGGGCGCGCTGCTCGTCGGCGGCCTCGTCGCCGTGCCGCACGCCCAGGCCGACAGCGGGGCGAAGGCCCCGGCCGCCGACGATCCGGCGGCCGTGAAGGTCTACCAGGCCGAGGTCACCAAGAAGCAGATCCCGATCCTCATCGAGGCCGGACAGGACGCCCATGAGCTCGCGGGGCAGGCGCCCGAGCGCGGCACCGCCCCCGTCGAGGTCTATCTGACCGAGGCGCAGGCCAAGGGCGTCGAGCGCGAGGGCATCGAGCTCACCGAGCAGAAGATCTCCGCCAGTACGGAGCAGAAGCTCAAGGCCGCGGGGGACGGCGTGTTCCGGCCGTACGGCGGCAAGGGCGGCCTCAAGGAGGAGATCGTCAAGACCGGTCAGGCCAACCCCGGCCTCACCAAGGTCGTCTCCATCGGCAAGACCCTCAAGGGCCAGGACATCCTCGCCCTGAAGCTCTCCAAGGGCGCGAGCAAGTCCAAGGACGGCTCCAAGCCCGCCACGCTCTACCTGTCCAACCAGCACGCGCGCGAGTGGATCACCCCCGAGATGAACCGCCGCCTGCTGCACCACTACCTCGACAACTACGGCAAGGACCAGCGCATCACCAAGCTCGTGGACTCCACGGAGCTGTGGTTCGTGCTCTCCGCCAACCCCGACGGCTACGACTTCACGCACGCCGCCGACGGCGACCGCCAGTGGCGCAAGAACCTCCGCGACATCGACGGCGACGGCAAGATCGCGGCGGGCGACGGCGTCGACCTCAACCGCAACTTCGCCTACAAGTGGGGCTACGACAACGAGGGTTCGTCCCCGGAGCCCTCCTCGGAGACCTACCGCGGCACGGGCCCCATATCGGAGCCCGAGACCAAGGCGCTCGACCGCTTCCAGAAGCGCATCGGCTTCGAGTACGGCATCAACTACCACTCGGCGGCCGAACTGATCCTCTACGGAGTGGGCTGGCAGGTCGCCACTCCCACCCCCGACGACGTGCTCTACAAGGCGCTCGCCGGCACTCCCGAGAAGCCCGCGATCCCCGGCTACCACCCGCAGGTCGCATCGGAGCTCTACACCACCAACGGCGAGTCGGACGGCCACGCGGCCAACGTCAACGGCTTCTCGATGTTCACGCCGGAGATGTCCACCTGCCAGACCGTCTCCAACCTCGACCCGAACGACCCCTGGAAGCCCGAGGACTGCGCCTCGATCTTCACCTTCCCGGACGACGAGAAGCTGATCCAGGACGAGTTCGCCAAGAACGTCCCCTACGCGCTCGCCGTCGCCGAGACCGCACTCCACCCCGACCAGCCGGTCTCCGTCACCGGCATCGAGGCCCCCGACTTCACGCCGGACGCCTTCACGGACTCGTACGCACGCGGAGGGGACCAGGAAGTCGCCGTCACCGCCCGCAAGTCGGTGCGCGACAAGGAGCTCAACTACCGGATCAACGGCGGCCGTACGCACGATGAGGACCTCAAGGCCTGGAAGGGCGGCGAGACGTACGGCGGTGAGGACAACCTCCACTTCGACCAGTACCGCGCCGAGGTCGAGGACGCGCGCGCCGGCGACAAGGTCGAGGTGTGGTTCACCGGCCGCAGCAAGAAGGGGCGTACGGAGAGCCCGCACTTCACGTACACCGTCACCGAGCGCGCCAAGGCGAACACCCTCGTCGTCGCCGAGGAGGGCGCCAGCGCGAAGCAGGCCCAGAAGTACGTCGACGCCCTGAAGGCCAATGGCCGTTCGGCCGTCGTCTGGGACGTCGCCAAGCGGGGCGCACCGCACCCGCTCGGCGTCCTGTCGCACTTCTCCGCGGTCGTGCACTACACCGGCGACCCGGTGCCGTCGGCGGCCACCCAACTCGCCCTGCGCGCCTACCTCAACGAGGGCGGCAAGCTGATCGAGTCCGGTGAGCGCACCGGCTCCAACGTGGACCTCGGGGACGCGTTCTCCGACGACTTCGCGCAGTACTACCTCGGGGCGTACGAACGCCTTTCCGCGCCCGGCGCCACCAGCTTCACCGGCAGCGGCGCGCTCGACGGCGTGAAGACGCCGCTGGCCGCAGCCGACTCCAACCCCCTGGACAAGGCGGGCCGTTACACCGTCACGTCCGACACCCTGCCCGCCGACGAGTTCCCGCAGTTCAAGAGCGCGGCGGCCGGCACCTACCCCGGACTCAGCAACCCGTACGCACCCTTCGAGGGCCAGGGCATGGCCTCGGCGGCCCACGCCGACCAGGACTGGAAGCGGCTGACCCGCACCATCGACCTGACCGGGGTCTCGGCCGCGGACAAGCCGGAGCTGCGGTTCGCGCTCAACTGGAACCTCGAGACCGGCTACGACCACGGTGTCCTCGAGGCGCACACCACCGGCGCCGAAGACTGGACCACGCTCCCGGACTCGAACGGCAACTCGTCCCAGGCCGCGCCCGCCGAGTGCGGGGCCGGGTTCTTCATCAACGGTCACCCGTTCCTGCGCCACTACCTGACGCAGTCGGCGACCGGCTGCACGGCGTCCGGCACCAGTGGCGCCTGGAACAGCTTCACCGGATCATCCGGCGGCTGGAAGCCCGTCGCCTTCGACCTGAGCGCCTACGCGGGCAAGAAGGTCGAGGTGTCCCTCAGCTCCATCACCGACCCCTCCAGCGGGGGCCGCGGCCTCTTTGCCGACAACGCTCAGCTTGTGGTAGGGGGCAGCGCGACGGAGACGGAGGGATTCGAGGCCTCGCTCGGCACCTGGAGCGTCGCTCCGGCGCCCCCCGGGAGCCCCAACATCACGGGTGACTGGGCCCGTACAGGGGAGCTCTACAAGCCCTATGCGGCCGTCACAGCGCGTGACAGCGTGCTGCTCGGCTTCGGGTTCGAGCATGTACCCGGAAGTGCCGAACGGGCCGCTCTTATGGGCGCATCCCTTGCACATCTGCGCCGCTGACGCTGCGTAATCAAGGCCCGGATCACGGTGGCTCGTACTTGCTACTCGGGGGTACGAGCCACCGTGCCGTCCGGGCCCCCTGTCGATGTCACCCAAAGGCCCTCAGAGAGGTAGGGTCGGAGGCGGTCGGGGACATCCCATACAACTCGCCGGCGTCTGAAACCGGCGTACCAACGAGGAGATCGGTTCGTGACGATCCGCGTAGGCATCAACGGCTTCGGCCGCATCGGGCGCAACTACTTCCGGGCGCTGCTTGAGCAGGGTGCGGACATCGAGATCGTGGCTGTCAACGACCTGGGTGACACCGCGACTACGGCGCACCTCCTGAAGTACGACACCATCCTGGGCCGTCTCAAGGCCGAGGTGTCGCACACCGAGGACACCATCACGGTCGACGGCCACACCATCAAGGTGCTGTCCGAGCGCAACCCCGCCGACATCCCGTGGGGTCAGCTCGGCGTCGACATCGTGATCGAGTCGACCGGCATCTTCACCAAGAAGGCCGATGCCGCGAAGCACATCGCCGGTGGCGCCAAGAAGGTCCTCATCTCGGCTCCGGCCAAGGACGAGGACATCACCATCGTGATGGGCGTCAACCAGGACAAGTACGACGCGGCCAACCACCACGTCATCTCGAACGCGTCCTGCACCACCAACTGTGTGGCGCCGATGGCGAAGGTTCTCGACGAGAACTTCGGCATCGTCAAGGGCCTGATGACGACGGTGCACGCGTACACCAACGATCAGCGCATCCTGGACTTCCCGCACTCGGACCTGCGCCGCGCCCGCGCCGCAGCCGAGAACATCATTCCGACCACGACCGGTGCCGCCAAGGCCACCGCTCTGGTCCTTCCGCAGCTCAAGGGCAAGCTCGACGGCATCGCGATGCGCGTCCCGGTCCCGACCGGTTCCGCCACCGACCTCGTCGTCGACCTGCAGCGCGAGGTCACCAAGGACGAGGTCAACGCCGCGTTCAAGAAGGCCTCGGACGACGGCGCCCTCAAGGGCTTCCTCACCTACACCGAGGACCCGATCGTGTCCTCGGACATCGTCGGCGACCCGGCGTCCTGCACCTTCGACTCCTCCCTGACCATGGTCCAGGAGGGCAAGACGGTGAAGATCCTCGGCTGGTACGACAACGAGTGGGGCTACTCCAACCGCCTCGTCGACCTCACGGTCTTCGTCGGCGGCCAGCTCTGATCACCAGAGCAGGCACCTCGATGTGAGCACAGGGTCCGGACCGCGCGATACTGCGTGGTCCGGGCCTTGTTGCACGTCAGCCCTCTTAAGGAGTCCTGGAGTCCAGCCATGAAGACGATTCGTGAACTTCTCGCCGAAGGGGTCGAAGGCAAGCGGGTCTTCGTCCGCGCCGACCTCAATGTGCCGCTCGCCGACGGCACCATCACCGACGACGGCCGCATCCGCGCCGTCCTGCCGACCGTCACCAAGCTCGTCGAAGCCGGCGCCAAGGTGATCGTCGCCTCGCACCTCGGCCGCCCCAAGGGTGCCCCGGACCCGGTGTTCTCGCTGCTTCCCGCCGCCGAGCGGCTCGGTGAACTCCTCGGCAAGCCCGTGGCGTTCGCCCAGGACACCGTCGGCCCCGCCGCGCACGACGCGGTCGACGGTCTCGAGCCCGGCCAGGTCGCCGTCATCGAGAACCTCCGCTTCAACGCGGGCGAGACGTCCAAGGACGACACCGAGCGCGGCGAGTTCGCCGACAAGCTCGCCGCCCTCGCGGATGTCTACGTAGGCGACGGTTTCGGTGCCGTGCACCGCAAGCACGCCTCCGTGTTCGACCTCCCGGCGCGCCTGCCGCACTACGCGGGCTACCTCATCGCCACCGAGGTCGGCGTCCTGAAGAAGCTCACCGAGGACGTCAAGCGTCCGTACGTCGTCGCGCTCGGCGGCGCCAAGGTCTCCGACAAGCTGGCCGTCATCGACCAGCTGCTCGGCAAGGCCGACCGTCTCCTGATCGGCGGCGGCATGGCGTACACCTTCCTCAAGGCCCAGGGCCACGAGGTCGGCATCTCCCTCCTCCAGGAGGACCAGGTCCCGAAGGTCAAGGAGTACATCGAGCGCGCGAAGGAGAACGGCGTTGAGCTGGTACTCCCCGTCGACGTGCTTGTCTCCACCGAGTTCCCGGACCTGAAGACCAAGGCCCCGGCCAACCCCACCACGGTCGCCGCGGACGCCATCCCGGCCGACCAGGAGGGTCTCGACATCGGACCCGAGACCCGTAAGCTCTACGCCTCGAAGCTCGCCGACGCGGGCACCGTCTTCTGGAACGGCCCGATGGGCGTCTTCGAGCACCCCGACTACGCCGAGGGCACCAAGGCGGTCGCCCAGGCGCTTCTCGACTCCCCGGCCTTCACGGTCGTCGGCGGTGGCGACTCCGCCGCGGCCGTCCGGACCCTGGGCTTCGACGAGAACGCATTCGGCCACATTTCCACCGGCGGCGGCGCCTCCCTCGAATACCTCGAGGGCAAGACGCTCCCCGGCCTCGCCGCACTGGAGAACTGAGACCTGATGACTACGCGTACCCCGCTGATGGCGGGCAACTGGAAGATGAACCTCAACCACCTCGAGGCCATCGCGCACGTCCAGAAGCTCGCCTTCGCCCTGGCCGACAAGGACTACGAGGCCGTCGAGGTCGCCGTCCTGCCCCCCTTCACCGACCTGCGTTCGGTGCAGACCCTGGTCGACGGCGACAAGCTCAAGATCAAGTACGGCGCCCAGGACATCTCGGCGCACGACACCGGTGCCTACACCGGCGAGATCTCGGGCCCGATGCTCTCGAAGCTGAAGTGCACGTTCGTGGCCGTCGGCCACTCCGAGCGCCGTCAGTACCACGACGAGAACGACGAGATCTGCAACGCCAAGGTGAAGGCCGCCTACCGGCACGGCCTGACCCCGATCCTCTGCATCGGCGAGGGCCTGGACATCCGTGAGGCCGGCCAGCAGATCCAGTACACCCTGGCCCAGCTCGACGGTGGTCTGAAGGACCTGCCGGCCGAGCAGGCCGAGTCCATCGTCATCGCGTACGAGCCGGTGTGGGCCATCGGCACCGGCAAGGTCGCGACCCCCGAGGACGCCCAGGAGGTCTGCGGCGCGATCCGTGGCCGCCTCGCCGAGCTGTACTCGCAGGAGCTCGCCGACAAGGTGCGCATCCAGTACGGCGGCTCCGTGAAGTCCGGCAATGTGGCCGCGATCATGGCGCAGCCCGACGTCGACGGTGCCCTGGTGGGCGGCGCGGCGCTCGACTCGGACGAGTTCGTCAAGATCGTCCGCTTCCGCGACCAGTGAGTATGCGGTAGCGCCGATACGTCGTACCCTTGCGGGGGCCGGGCGGCTTCGCTGGGCGAGGCATCCGGCCCCCGTCGTCGATACAGAGCCGATTCAGATCCGAGGAAGTTGGTCCAGCCGTGGTTATGGGGTTCTCGATCGCCCTCATCGCGTTCAGTCTGCTGATGATGCTCCTTGTGCTGATGCACAAGGGCAAGGGCGGCGGTCTTTCCGACATGTTCGGTGGCGGCATGCAGTCCTCCGTCGGCGGCTCTTCTGTCGCCGAGCGCAACCTCGACCGCATCACTGTCGTGGTCGGTCTTCTCTGGTTCGCGTGCATTGTCGTGCTCGGCCTGCTGATGAAGGTGAACAACTGACCGCGAAAGCGGCTTGATTGCTACCTTGCGAAAGCTTCGCTTAAAGCCCCATGTACGGTGCGCGCTCACAAGCGCGGATTATCATGGGGCTTGCGTGTCGGGGTGAGGGTGTAACTCCGAACACTGGACGCGCGTTGGGCCTTACGTAGACTGAGGCGCCCGCAGCAGCACCATCACGCAGGGAGTTACGACCGTGGCAAGTGGCAACGCGATCCGTGGAAGTCGGGTCGGGGCGGGGCCGATGGGCGAGGCCGAGCGCGGTGAGTCCGCGCCGCGACTGCGCATCTCCTTCTGGTGCTCCAACGGACACGAGACGGTGCCCAGCTTCGCCAGCGACGCGCAGGTTCCCGATACTTGGGACTGCCCCCGCTGCGGCTTCCCCGCTGGTCAGGACCGGGACAATCCGCCGGACCCGCCCCGCACCGAGCCGTACAAGACGCACCTGGCGTACGTGAGGGAGCGGCGCAGTGACGCGGACGGCGAGGCGATTCTCGCGGAGGCGCTCGCCAAACTGCGGGGCGAGATCTAGGACTTGCGACGGGGCCGGACATCTGCGGATGTCCGGCCGCTGCGCTTTTCACGGAGCCTGCCCGCTCTCACGCTTTCACGTGACGTTTACCGGCACGTGTCCGGACAGACAGCTGCAGACATCTCATACCGGGCCCTGATCAATTAGGTTGGAATGTGCAGCGGGGCAAGGTACGTACACAGGTACGAGAGAAGGCTGAAGTCCGAGATGAACGCAGAAAGCCGCGCCAGGCTCAACCAGACGCCCGAGTGGGCGGCGATCGGCAAGCACCGGGAGCAGCTGGGGGAGGTGCAGCTGCGTGAGCTGTTCGCCAAGGATCCGGCGCGCGGCACGGCGTACACCCTCCAGGTCGGTGACCTGCACGTCGACTACTCCAAGCACCTCGTCACTGACGAGACGCTGACGCTCCTGCGCGAGCTTGCCGCGGCCACCGACGTCTTCGGCCTGCGGGACGCCATGTTCCGCGGCGAGAAGATCAACACCACCGAGGACCGCGCGGTCCTGCACACCGCGCTGCGTGCCCCGCGGGACGCGGTGATCGAGGTCGACGGCGAGAACGTGGTGCCGGCCGTGCACGCCGTGCTCGACAAGATGGCCGCCTTCGCGGACAAGGTCCGCTCCGGCGAGTGGACCGGGCACACCGGCAAGCGCATCAAGAACATCGTGAACGTCGGCATCGGCGGCTCGGACCTCGGCCCCGCCATGGCGTACGAGACGCTTCGGTCCTTCGCCGACCGCGACCTCACCGTGCGCTTCGTGTCGAACGTCGACGGCGCCGACCTGCACGAGGCCGTGCGGGACCTGGACCCGGCCGAGACGCTGTTCGTCATCGCCTCGAAGACGTTCACCACGATCGAGACGATCACGAACGCGACCTCCGCGCGCGACTGGCTCCTGACCGGCCTGCGCGCCGACCAGAGCGCGGTCGCCAAGCACTTCGTGGCCCTGTCGACGAACGGCGGGAAGGTCTCCGACTTCGGCATCGACACGGCCAACATGTTCGAGTTCTGGGACTGGGTCGGCGGCCGCTACTCGTACGACTCGGCGATCGGTCTCTCGCTGATGATCGCGATCGGCCCTGACGCCTTCCGCGAGATGCTCGACGGCTTCCACCTCGTCGACGAGCACTTCCGAACGGCGCCCGCCGAGTCCAACGTGCCGCTGCTGCTCGGCCTGTTGGGCATCTGGTACGGCAACTTCCACGACGCCCAGTCGCACGCGGTCCTGCCGTACTCGCACTACCTCTCCAAGTTCACCGCCTACCTCCAGCAGCTGGACATGGAGTCCAACGGCAAGTCGGTGGGCCGTGACGGCGAGCCGGTCGACTGGCAGACGGGCCCGGTGGTCTGGGGCACGCCGGGCACCAACGGACAGCACGCGTACTACCAACTCATCCACCAGGGCACGAAGTTGATCCCGGCCGACTTCATCGGCTTCGCCGATCCCGTCGCCGATCTGCTGCCCGGTCTGGTCGGCCAGCACGACCTCCTGATGGCCAACTTCTTCGCGCAGACGCAGGCGTTGGCCTTCGGCAAGACGCCGGACGAGGTGCGGGCCGAGGGCGTGCCCGAGGAGCTCGTCCCGCACAAGACGTTCCAGGGCAACCACCCGACGACGACGATCCTCGCCAAGGAACTGACGCCGTCGGTTCTCGGCCAACTCATCGCGCTCTACGAACACAAGGTGTTCGTCCAGGGCGCCGTGTGGAACATCGACTCCTTCGACCAGTGGGGCGTCGAGCTCGGCAAGGTGCTCGCCAAGCGCATCGAGCCCGCCCTCACCGAGGGTGCGGACGTGCCGGACCTCGACGGGTCGACGACGGCGCTTGTCGCCAAGTACCGGACCCTGCGCGGACGTTGAGCCGCTGAACAGTAGGGCCCGGCTCACCGAAAGGCGGGCCGGGCCCTACTGGCGTCGTTCAGGCGCCGTTCAGGCGACCGCGCTCAGCGTGTCGGCGAGGCGGCGTCGGGCCGTTCGAGACGCGGGGAGCGCCGCGAGCGCGGCGGCCCCCAGCACCGCGGCCGCGCCGAACAGCACGAGCAGAGCGGGGGACGGCGCCCGGGCGATTCCGGCGCCGATGCCGCTCGAACGTCCCTGAGCGTCGATCAGCCAGTGTGCGAGGGGCAGCCCGAGCGCCGTGCCGGTGAGTACCGCGGCGAGGGCGGTGCACCCCGTCGCCGTCACCGCGACCGTCGTGATCTGCCGCGGGGAGAGGCCGATCGCCTTGAGGGCGAGCAGGTCCCGCTCGCCTTCACGCACTGTGCCGCCGATCGCGGTCAGCAGCTCGATGAGCCCGATCAGGGCAAAGACGGCGATCAGACCGATCACCACCGCGCGCAGGGGCGAAAGCCCGTCGGCCGGGTTGGTCACGGCGTGTACGTCGAGGTGTCCCCGCGAGGTCTCGCTCAGCTCGGCGCCGACCGCGGCGGGATCCGCGCCGGGGTGCAACTGGAGCTGGTAGAGCGTGGGCCGGAGCTTCGGGTCGTTCTCGCGCAACGTGTCGAGCGAGGTGGAGATGACCCGGCCGCCGTTCTCCGGCTCGATGTTGCGGCCCACGATGTGCAGAATCTGCGGGCGTCCCGCCACCGTCATCCGCACCCAGTCACCGACGCCTACGTCCAGCGCGTCGAGGAGCCCCTGTCCGGCCACCGCCTCGTCCGGGCCGCGCGCCGGGCGTCCTTCGGCCACCGTGAACGGGTACGGGTTCTGGTGCGTGCCGAGGCCACGCAGCGCGATGGTGCCGGTCTGGCCCGGGACGAGGGCCGCCACCTCGATGCCCGGATGGACCGCGGTGACCTGCCGGTTCCCGGTGAGCAGGTCCCGCGCCCCGGAGTCGGTCAGGCCCTCGTCGGCGCGGGCGGTGAGCGCGGCGGCGATGCCGAGCTCCCGGGGCTCGTCGTGAAACCGGTTGATGGTGGTCAGGGCGCTCAGGGCGACCACGATCAGGAGGAGCGGCAGTGCGAGGCGGGCGATGGTGGACAGCGAGCGCAGCCGCCGCGGGAAGGCCTTGTGCCAGCCGAGGACGAGCGCGGGCGGCATCCGCAGCCCCAGCGCCCCGCGCGCCACGCCGGACAGGCG